>JANOOM010000686.1:0-1976 GCA_031421335.1 Armatimonadota bacterium | reverse complement strand
TCGGGGGATTTCCCTGGATGAATCGCGCCTTCCTCAGACCGCGCGCCTTCCTCAGACCGCGCGCCTTCCTCAGACCGCGCGCCTTCCTCAGACCGCGCGCCTTCCTCAGACCGCGCGCCTTTTACTGCCCCAGCCTCCAATCATCCCGCCAAACCCTTCAACAACCTTCTCGCCCCGCCCTCCCGTTTCGGGAGGGTCGGCACTTGTGCCGGGGTGGGTTCTTGACATTCTCCCGCGTCTGCTTTATACTTTGCCAAGCACTCATGTCTCGGCAAAGGAAATTCCCCCGATGAAAGAAATCACACTCATTGCCAGCGGCGATCTGCGCTTGTCTGCGAACCAAATGTGCCAGGAGGCACAAGCGGCGATGGAGAAGCAGGTCGTCGCCGCCTTCGGACGCGAAGGCGCGACCATCAAGCGCGGCCACCTCTACGACCCCGTCAAGAAGCACGGCTTTATTGACAGCCAGAAATACGGCATGGAGGTCTTCCGCAAGCTCGACCCCGAAGCGCCGCTCGTCGTCGCCGAGGCCGTCTGGCAGTATTCCCATCATGTCCTGCCCGGACTTTCGACCCATAAGGGGCCGATCCTGACGCTCGCCAATTGGAGCGGGAACTGGCCGGGGCTTGTCGGCATGCTGAACCTCAACGGGTCGCTCACCAAGGCCGGCATCCCCTACAGCACCCTCTGGAGCGAGGACTTCGAAGACGGCTTCTTCACGCGCGGCCTGCGCTCGTGGCTGCGGGACGGCCGCGTCCGCCACAACACCGGCCACGTCCACGCCTACGACGAGGAGAGCGCGCCGCCCGAGGCTGTTACTCTGGGGACACAGTTCGCCTCAGCCCTTCAGCGCGATAAGGCCATCATGGGCATCTTCGACGAGGGCTGCATGGGCATGTTCAACGCCATCATCCCCGACGACCTGCTGCACAAAACCGGCGTCTTCAAGGAGCGCCTGAGCCAGTCGTCTTTGTACGCGAGGATGCAGACCGTTTCGGACGATGAGGCCCGCACTGCCTACCAGTGGATATTGGACCGAGGGATGACGTTCCAGTTCGGCCCCGACCCCACCGCCGACCTGACCGAAGCGCAGGTGCTGGGGCAGTGCAAGATGTACATCGCCGCCCTCCGCATCGCCGACGAGTTCGGGTGCGCGGCCATCGGCATCCAGTACCAGCAGGGATTGAAGGACCTCGCCCCCGCTTCGGACCTCGTCGAAGGGCTGCTCAACAACGTCGAGCGCCCCCCGGTCCAGCACGAAACGACTGGCAAGGAGCTATACGCGGGCAGTGCCCTGCCGCACTTCAACGAGGTGGACGAGTGCGCGGGGCTGGACGCCCTGGTCACGAACCGCTTGTGGAAGCAGCTCGGCTTTCCCCCCGAGACGACCTTGCACGACCTACGCTGGGGCCGGCAGTATACCGGCAACGACATGGCTGGGAACGCGCTCGACGAATACGTCTGGGTGTTCGAGATCTCCGGGGCCGCCCCGCCCGCCCATTTCGAGGGCGGCTACAAGGGGGCGACCGGCGAGCGCCAGCCCCCCATGTATTTCGCCCAGGGCGGCAGCACGCTCAAGGGCGTCAGCCGGGCCGGCTGGGTGGTCTGGAGCCGCGTGTTTGTCGAGGGCGGCGCACTGAAGTATGACACCGGGCTGGCGGAGGCGGTCGCCCTGCCCGAAGCCGAGACGGAGGAGCGGTGGGCGCTGACGACCCCGCAGTGGCCGGTCATGCACGCCGTTTTGAAGGGGATCACGCGCGACCAGATGATGGCCCGACACAAGGCCAACCACATCCAGGTCGCTTACGCCCCCGACGAGGCGGGCGCCCGCCAAGCCCTGCACGTCAAGGCCGCCGCCATGTCTGCACTGGGACTTGCGGTGTCGCTGTGTGGGGAAGTCTAAGACTCGAGGAGCAGAGGAGGGGGTGATTGAACCCCGCCCCACGCAGGTCACAAGGACTAGGGGGGGGGTGGGG
>JANOOM010000685.1:0-8831 GCA_031421335.1 Armatimonadota bacterium | reverse complement strand
CGGTGAGCGGGAAGTGGGGCCAGTCCATCAAGAACGGCTCCATCGAATCACAAGAAGCCACAGCGGGCAGCAGTGAGGCGCGGAAGAAGGCGTCCATCCGCGCCTGCGTGATGGTGACGGCGGGCCGGCTCGCCAGCAGGCCGACCGTGCTGCCTGCCCTTATACTGAACATCCCGCCAAACTCATTGGGATAGTATCGAACGCGATAGGCGGCCAGCATCGTCCACAACACGGTCGCACCAGCTCCGGTCCTGTACAAGAAGACGAGGTACTCGCCCTGCTTACCGAAGCGCGTGGGGTAGCCGGTGGCTCCGACAAGGCCACCCTTGATGGCCTCGGCCCCTGGAAGAAAGACAAACACGTTCTGCCGTCACTCCCCCTGCGCTGCACTTGGCGGCGGCTCCGCCTGGACGATGCCGACGAAGTCCGCCTGACGGATCAGCCCGCGCACCGACAGCGGCGTCTGGGCATGAGCCATTGCCGGGAAGCAGGCAAGAGCGACGAACGCGGCGACGAGCGTCTTCGTCTTAATCCCCTTTTGTCTCGGGCGGCTGACCCACCGCCCGCCACTGCCCCTTGCGAACCGCGAGGCGCAGCAGGAGCAGGCCCGCGTAGCCGCCGACGGCGAGGCAGATCAAGCTGGCTTCCGGCCCGAATGGGCCGCCCGTCAGCAGGAAGGGGCCGGTGAAGCGATCCACGAACAGCGTGTTCGGGTTGTCCGCCCAGGACCCGGTGTTGGCGGCCCCGTAGACCGAACTCTCGAAGAAGTTCCAGCCCCAGTGGATGCCGATGGGCAGCCACAAGCGGCGCGTCAGCAAATAGGCCGCCGTGAACAGCAGGCCCGTCTCGACACCGATGAAGGCCGGGCCGACGATCCACTGCGCCGTCGTCAGGCCCTCGACGGGACTGCCCAAGTGGGCCAGCCCGAAGAAGGCCGCCGAGCCGGCCAGCGCGATGCCCGTCCCCCAGCGCCGCTCCAGGGTCTGGAAGATGTAGCCGCGCACGGCAACTTCCTGGAAGATCGCCATGAACAAGAACAGCAGGAGTGGGACGAGCGGCCGGAAGTGCGGGTTGACGGCGGCGATGTGGTACAGCCCGACGGCCCGCATCAGGCCCATGACGGCCGAGAAGACACCCCCACCGAGCAGCAGCCCGATCCCCGTCTCGGAGAACAGCCCGCGCGCCGTCAGCCCCGCTGACTCTAAAGAGCGCCGGTCCACCCGCCGCACCATGACGACGTATGCCAGGAGGGTCGCCGTCGCCGCGCAGGCGTAGCCCAGTGTCGTCGTCGCCTCGTCCGAAAGGGAGGCCTGCCGGGCCACGAGAAGCAGCGCAGCTCGCGCGAGAAGCCCGACCCCCAGCAGCAGCAGGAGCGCCAGCCCCATGAAGGCCAAGATGTGCGTGATGGGGGACTGCCGGAGCCGTCCGAGTAGGGGCCGGGGCGCCCCCGTCGGGGCGGCTAGTGTTTTGTCGGTCATAGAACAATTCTAGTGCAGCTAAGGCTGCTTGATGACCAGCCCCACGACGCTTCTGTGGTGCTTGACGCTGGCGCAGAGTGTCGCGCTGAGGCCGATCGTCGTGGCCCCGACCAGCGGGTCTATTAGGCCCAGATTATGTGACAGATCTGAGTAACCGTCAGTTTTTGTAGAAGTGAAGCAGGCGGATAGGCGTCTGGGGGTCCGGGTAAAATGGAAGTACCACTAACCACTTCCAGGAGCCCCTTACGCCTATCGCCTGCCCGTCCTATTATACCGTCCGGGAACGCCTCCGTACCTTCCTCAAAGTGTCCAAGCCACAACTGACCAACCTGAGCCTGCTGACCTTTGGCCTGTTTGCCGCCGGCAGCAGCCAATTGCCGCGGATCGCCGCCAAACTGCCGCTGCTGACCGGACCCGCCAGCCTGACGCAACGGTTGCGACGGCTCCTAATGAACAAGGCTATCGAGCCATACACGCTCTACCAGCCCGTCGCTCGCTTTCTGCTGACGGCTTTCTGTGGTGGGGAGGCCCGGCTGATCCTGGATGCCACCGATCTAGGCGGGCGGATGCCAGTCTTGTTCGTCGCCGTTGCTTATCGGGGTCGCGCCCTCCCGCTGGCCTGGCGAATGTTGCCTTCGATGGGATGCAGCGAGTTTTCCGAGCAGAAGGCACTGCTCCGCGAAGTCGCCGCCTTGGTGCCGTCTTCCGTGACAGTAATTCTGCTGGCTGACCGTGAATATGGGAGCCTGGCAATGACCCGCTGGTGCCTAGCACACAACTGGCACTTCTGCTTACGCCTCACCCCAATAAAACCCCAAAAAGAACCGCTGGTTCGTTGCGGCTGACGGACAAAGAAAGCAGATTGCCTCGCTGCCGTTGGCACCCGGCGGCCGCTTCTTTGTGGGCAACCTCCGGCTCCCAGCTCTGCCGGAGCACTCTCTAAACCTATGCTGCGGGTGGAGCCGGGACAACAAAGACGATGAGCCGTGGTATATTCTTACGGATCTGCCCACAGACGCTCAATCCTTTTATCGCATTCTAGCGCTCTACAACATCCGGTTCCACATCGAGGAGATGTTCCGAGATTTCACCCCAATAAAGCCTCAAGGAGTTCGGGTTTCGGCTGGAAACCACGCACCTCTGTGACCCGGAGCGTGTCTCACGACTGCTTCTGGGTGTTTGCCTGGCCCATGTCTGGCTAATGAATGCGGGTGTCTGGGTGAGCAAGTGTGGCCTGCGGCGACCTGTGGACCGCCACAAGAAGCGCCAACTGAGCTATTTCCAGATCGGCTGGCGGCACTTGCAGAACCGCTTGGCCTGCGGACTCTCGCTCCGGTGCGAATTGACGGTCTATCTCTAGAAAAACTGACGGTTACTCAGGTGCACTCTATAATTAAACTACTCACGAGACACCAATTTCACGAAAGGGATTTATCGTCATAAGAATGACGATATAAGAATGACGATGCGCTATCCATCTCCCCCATAAAGGGGGAAGGCTTCCGCGCTCTTCGCTAATTCTTGCTGTGCATGAGCAAGGCAGGCGTTGTACCCCATCTTTCGGGACACGTCATCTTCCATGTCGACGCCCACCAGAAGGGCTTCCAAAAGGCGGTTGTATTCTTGTTCCTTATCCACGTTTAGCACCCGCGCAACGGTCCGTATATTCCTACTCGACGTGCAAGTGGTTGACCCGCTCGATGATGGCCCGCTGCTTATGCCACTCGGTTGCCTGCTCGTAGGCATGGGCCGCCCGCAGCAGGGTCTCCTCGCCAAAAGCGGGGGCCATGAGCTGGAGGCCGATGGGCAGGCCGTGTGAGAAGCCGCAGGGGAGCGAGACGGCGGGGATGCCCGCCATGTTGGCGGGGATAGTCAGCACGTCGTTGAGCTTCATCGCCAGTGGGTCGGAGACCTCGCCAATCTTGAAGGCCACGGTCGGGGCGGTCGGGGCGATGACCAGGTCGTATTTCTCGAATGCCCGGTCGAAGTCGCGCTTGATCAGCGTGCGGACCTGCTGGGCTTTGAGGTAGAAAGCGTCGTAGTAGCCCGCCGACAGGGCGTAAGTGCCGATCATGATGCGCTGCTTGACTTCCGGCCCAAAGCCCTCCTCGCGCGACTTTTCGAACAAGTCAACGTAGCTCGTCGCGCGGGCCGTCCGGTGTCCGAAGCGGACGCCGTCGTAGCGGGCGAGGTTGGAAGACGCCTCGGCGGGCGCCAGAATATAATAAGTCGGTAGGGCGTACTCGGAGTGGGGGAGGCTGATTTCCTCGGCGACCGCCCCGTGCGAGACCAACACGTCAATGGCGGCGCGGACCGCCTCGGCGACGGCAGGTTGGACGCCCTGGGCGAAGTATTCTTTGGGGACGCCGAGCTTCAAGCCCTTGACGTCGCCGGTCAATGCCTTGGTGTAGTCGGGCACGTCGCGGGCGATGCTGGTGCTGTCGAGCGGGTCGTGGCCGCTGATGGCGCCCAGCAGCAAAGCGGCGTCGCGGACGTCGCGCGTGATCGGGCCGATCTGGTCCAGAGAAGACGCAAAGGCGATCAGGCCGTAGCGGGACACGCGGCCGTAGGTGGGCTTCAGCCCGACGACCCCGCAGAAGGCGGCGGGCTGCCGGATGGAGCCGCCGGTGTCCGAGCCGAGCGCCCAGATGGCTTCCCCGGCGGCGACGGCGGCCGTGGAGCCGCCCGATGAGCCGCCCGGCACGGTCCGCAGGTCCCAGGGGTTGTGGGAGGCGCCGAAGGCGGAGTTCTCCGTGCTGGATCCCATGGCGAACTCGTCCAGGTTGGCCTTGCCGACGAACACGCTGCCCGCCGCTTGCAGGCGGTCTACGACGGAAGCGCTGTAGGGCGGCACGAACCCTTTCAGGATGCGCGACGCGCAGGTCGTCTCGGTCCCCTCGGTGCAGAGGTTGTCTTTCAGGGCGATCGGGATGCCGGCCAGCGGCCCGAGCGACTCGCCGCGCGCACGCGCGGCGTCCACGGCGTCCGCCTGCGCCTGGGCGACGGCCTCGGTCACGGTGATGTAAGCCTTGACGTGGCCCTCGACTTCGCCGATTCGGTCTAAAATGGCGTCGGTGACTTCGCGGGCGGAAACGTCGCGGGCGGCCATCTTCGCGGCCAGCTCGTGGGCGGTCAGTTCGTACAGTTCCATTATGGTCTTTCCTAGTCTTCCATGATCTGCGGCACGATGAAGTTGCCGTCGCGCTTTTCGGGGGCGTTCGCGGTGGCCGCCTCGCGGGACAGAGAGGGGCGCACCTCGTCCGCGCGGAAGACGTTCTGCAAGGGCAGGGAGTGGGAGGTCGGCGGCACGCCCTCCGTGTCCAGCGCCTGCAAGCGGGCGAACTGGCCCAGAATGCCGTTCAGGTCGGTGGTGAGCCGCACTTTCTCGCCTTCGGACAGTTCCAGGCGGGCGAGGAAGGCGACGCGCGAGACTTCGTCGAGTGTCAGTTGTTGAGCCATGGGATTAGTTTACGCTTTCCGGGGCCTTTTTTGCAAGACCCAACGAAGACCACAGACGAAAAGGCCGGAGCCGGGGTCTCCCCTGGCTCCGGCGCGATTATCTGATGTAGAATGAAACCACCGCTAGTGCGGCGTGGAACGGGACTTGTGCTTTTTGACCGGCAGAGCCGGCTCCAGGGACTTCAGATCGGGCATCTTCTCCAGCTCGAAGTGGAAGTCAATAACCTCGTTGATACCGATGGGGCCTTGGACTGTGAACTGCTCCTTCTCGTCGTGCGAGACCTCCACGGCGGTGTCCTTGAGGATGCCCTCTTCCCACTCCTCCTGCTTGATGAACTGCTCTCCCAGCTTCTTGCAGCGCGAGCAGCGGAACTTGACGTAGACAAAGCTCGGACCGAAGAGACGCAGGTAATATCCGTGCTGGACCACGTCCTTGGCGATTACTCGCTGGCCGCAGTTGCACTTGATTGACGTCCGCATGTTACTCATAATGTCCACCTCCCGGATATGTTGCCGGTACACGCGCCGGGCGACGGCGGGACGCGCACCGGCGGGAATGATGTGCGAAGATCGCGCGGGCTGTTTGGAGGCATCTCGTGTGCGTATTAGACACACGTATTATAACACATTATGGCGTCTTCCGCCGCCGCCTGTAACTTTTTCTTTGCCTATCTTCCGTTCCCTCACTGGACCTCTATCGGACGCTCCCGCTGGCGTGCAAGTTCCCGCCGCAGCCGCAGCAAGGCGACGTCTTTTGCCTTCGATTCCAGCATGATATCGAAGGGCCGCAGGCCGTCCGCATTGACGGCCTCCCAGAACTGGACGAACTCCAGGGGGTTGATGAAGTCCGCGTGCGCCTTGAGCAGGGGCGCGTGCAGCTTGGTGACCGTCTTGTCCCGCCCGGTCGCGCCTTTCTCCTTTTCCACGGTCGTCTCGAAGTCGGTGGACGGCGACGAATAATGGATCTTCGGGGTGACGCCCTCCGCCCACGTCGCCAGAACAGACCGCAGGGCGTCGCGCATCGGCATGCCCTCGGGGTTGAAGCAGAAGTGGTGCAGGTTGTCGAAGATGAGCTGGCAGCCGGTCGCCTCGTGGACGCGCAGGGTGTCGGCAACGCCGAATGAAACGTCGTCGTTCTCCAGAGCCAGCCGCCGCCTGGTCTCGTCGGGCAGCTCCTTATAGCGCCGGATGAAGCGCGCCAGGCTCTCGTCGCGCTCTCCGTAGACGCCCCCGACGTGCGTCACGACGACGGCCTCCGGACCGCAGCCCAGGGCGTCCAGCAGCTTCGCCTGCGCGTTCAGGTCCCGGATGCTCTTCACGGCCACCTCCTCGTCGAGTGCGTTGAGCAGAATGTATTGGGACGGGTGCAGGCTGAGGCGGATGTCATACTCGCGGGCCAAGGCTCCCATGTCCGCCAGCTCGTCCCTTGCTTCTTCCAACTGGTTATGGAACTGAGGCATGTCCGGGTGGGTGAGGTACGGCGCGAAGTCCGACGACATCCGGTACATGTGGATGTCCACTTTATGAAGGTAGTGGAAGACCTCGCGGACATATTCGATGGACTGCCGCACATGCGGCCCGCTCTGCCACCGCCGCGCGTCGTTCGAGGGCATCCCCGCCTCGGCGGGGATCGTGGCGAGGTTCCCGCCGTGTCCGATGACCTTCACCGCAAATCCAAAACGCATTCAGAAAATCTCTCTTTCTGAGGGAGTTTATACCCGGAATGGCGGGTTGTGCTGCAAAATAAGGACCGGCACTTCAGTGCTCGTTTGATGCCAGTGCCCGCCGCAGACCTTTTATCGCTTCGGGGTTCGACCGGATGCCTTCCCAGTTGTAGAGCGACAGGAAGCGGCAGCGGCGGAAGGACAGCGTTTTCTCGTAAGCGTTCGCCCACTGCGCCGCCGTCCCCGCGCCGGGCAGCCACTCCGCAGCGCACCAGTCCTCCAGACCGGCCTTCGCGAGCGAGTCGCCCAGGTCCCCGGCCTCGGCAGGGGCGCGGCCGTACAGGCTCCAGCCGGGCTGCGAGTCGGGGTTGATCGCCACCCGGTGCGAGAGGTGCAGCGCCCACGGCGCGTACTGGCCGCCGGCGTGGGTCCAAACATGGCCGCGTGACAGCCCCGCCTGGCGGCAGACACGGGCCAGAAAGGCCAGATAATCGGCGGTGATGTCTTCCTGGTCGGCCAGTGTCACCGGCCCTGGATGCCGCCACCCCTTGGACGTGAGGGTGGCATAGCCGAGCGGCGCCAGCCCGCCCGCAAAGTCCTTCCCCATATCCAGCCCCGTCTTGGGGTCGTGTGAGGGGTCGTTCGGATACCTTTCCAGGTATCCGTTCCCGCTGGGGTAGTGGTACGCGTTGATTCCGACCGACGCCTCCCACCCGATCTTGATGCCAGGGAACAGGTCACGCCTGTCGGGTGGCAGATGGTCGCGCCACTGCCTGACGACTGTGACCAGGCACGTCAAACCCTGGCGGCTGGCCTGGCGGAAGCGCCGAGAGGCGAGGTTGGGCGCGGGCCGCACCCGCATCTGCCGCCCCCAGTCGCGCCAGCAGACCTTGACCGCAGACTGCGGCCCCCAGCCCGTCCACTCCACGTTGACGCGGTTGCCGGGATCGTAGCCCGGCTGGTCCGGGTCCCACCAATTCCACAGGTCAGGCCGACCGTCCCAATAGTTCTCCCCATCCAGCACGATCAGAATAGGCACGTCATGTTTTTCCGAAAGGGCCAGCAGGCGGTGCAGCGTCAGTTCCAGCGTGCCGGTTGGGCCGTTCAAGTAGGACAGAATAAAGGACAGGCCGAGCCGCCGCCGCCCATTCCCCCACGTTCCGACGACCTGCGCCGGCTGGGTGAACAGGGCGTCCGTGACCGAGTCAGGCCGGTTCTGGTCCCAGTCCGGCCCCGGCGCACGGTTGAGGAAGATATATTGGGGTGGGGGAGTGGCTAGTGTGGCCTCCTGGGCGAACGCCGGGCGGCTGAGCGCCACGACCAGTGCCAGCGTGCAAAAGCAGAACAAAGAGCGTGCTAGGGTCAGGCTTCCAGGCCGCAGTCGCAGTGACACGAGGTTTTGATGCCTAAAATGACGGTGCATGTTACAATAGACCTCTTGCCTAAGTCTTCCCTGGGCTAAAGGTTTTAGTGGGGTAAGGCTTTCGTGGGGTAAGGCTTTCGTGGGGTAACGCGGGGGCTTCGAGAGTGCAAGCCCCCGCCTTCGCGGGCGAAGAGTCCCGTCCTCTGCCCGCGCTTCCTAGTCGCTGCGCTCCGTAGCGGAGTAAAAGGCGGGGAGTTGCTTTCCCGAAGCACGGGGGTTACCCACTAAAGCCTTACCCCACTCAAACCCTCAGCCCCATAGGATTAGCCCTGCCGTTCAGCCCGGGGAAGACTTAGGCAAGAGATCTAATGATTGACATCCATGGCACGGAAAGAGAACTCGAGCAGATCGGGTGCGGCCTAGCGATCCATCCTGATTCCAGCGATTACGTCGTGGCAGGCACGCCGACCCATGCCGGCCATGTCATAGTAGAGGTGGCGCTTGCCCCGGCTCCCCTCGCCCGGACTCCAAGGAGAATTAAGGAGCTGAGGTTACGCGGCGGCTCTTGGAGTGCTGGACCAGCGAACCCCGGACGAGTTCTGGACGAGTGCCGGACGAGTGCCGGACGAGTGAATGAATTCACTCGCTGAGGCGGATTTGTCCAAGGGACAAGTGAGAAGGTTTGCAGGAATGGATCGCCATGGGCTGCCCTGTTCTTCCACGGCATCTCTTCTGTCCCCTGGACAGGTCCCAAGCAGCGAGTGATTTCAATCACTCGTCGGGCACTCGTCGGGCACTCGTCGGGCACTCGTCGGGCACTCGTCGGGCACTCGTCGGGCACTCGTCGGGCACTCGTCGGGCACTCGT
>JANOOM010000684.1:0-2822 GCA_031421335.1 Armatimonadota bacterium | reverse complement strand
GGCCGCGGCCTCGGCATCACGGGCGGGGGTGGGGTTGTTGTCGGAAAGGGTCAGGCCCAGCAGGAAGTGGCAGAAAGAGTCGGTCGGGACAGCGGCCAGGCGCCGCCGCAGCACGGCTTCGGCCTCGTCCCAGCGGTCGTTGAGCCGCAGGGCGTTCGCGTAGTCGGGCAGGAAATCGGTCCGGTCGGGGGCCAGGCGGGCGGCCTCGGCGAACGCGGCGAGTGACTTGCCCTTGTCGCCGCTGCCGCTGTCCATGTAGGCGCGGCCCAGCCCGACCCAGGCATCGGCGTTTCGGGGCGCGATGATCGTGGCCCGCTCGAAGGCCGGCCCGGCAAGGGGGGGGCGCTCGGCCTTCAAGGCCAGCTCGCCCAGGCCCATGAGGGCGGGTATCCAGTCCGGCCGCAGCTTCAGGGTGGCGACGTACTGCAAGAGGGCATCGCCGGGCCGCCCAGCCCGGATTAAATAGTCGGCGATATCGAGGTTCGTGGCCGGCGAGCTTGGGGAAAGCGAGAGGGCCAGGCCCAAGGCCGGGCCGGCCTCGGCCAGCCGCCGGTTTTGGAGCAGTGCTTCGCCCCACAGCCGCTGCGTCTGGGCGTCACCAGGCCGCTCCAGGGCCAGAGCCGACCGGGTCGCGGTCCCGCCCGCGTCCGGGTGGAGTCGCCCCCACCAGAGCGCCAGGCCGTTCAGCCGGCTCCCAACCGCGTAGCGCGCGAGTAGCGGGGCGGCGCCGTCCGGCCCGATGGCCTGCGCCAAGACTGGTGGCGGCGCCTGCGGGTCCTCGGCCCGCGCCCGCGCCAAGGCATTTTGCAGGGAAAGCGAGTCCGGCAGAGTCTTGAGACCGAGGCGCAGGTCGCCCAGGGCGCGCGCCCGGTCGCCTGAAGCGGCGACCGAAGCGGCCAGTGCTTCCCAGATGGCGTCACCGCTTTCGCCGTCGGCGAGGGCCGCGCGCAGGGCGGCGGCGGCCCCATCGTTCTCGCCCGCCTCCATGCGGCGGGCACCGACGACGACCAGCAGCGGCCCGTTGTCAGGGTCGCGGGCGCTCTGCGCTTCGAGCTGGGGCAGGAACGCCTCGCGGCGCTCGGTCTCGCGCCACATCCCCGGCAGGGTGGCGGCGGCGGCCAGGGCGGCGAGCAGGATGACGCCTAAAAGCGCCGCCCTGAGAGGGCGGCGCTTCGGGGCATCGTTTCGTGTGGGGCCGGCTGCCGCTCCCGGCGGGGTCGCCCCGTTTGGGGGCGGCAGCATGGGTGTCTTTCTCATCTTGCCTTGTTCATCTGGCGGACTACTCGGGCTTGACGATGTACCAGAGGTATGGGGAGCCGCCGGGATACTGGGCGGTCGTCTTCATGGACGACTTCAGGAACTTGACGTGGCCGTCGTAGAACAGATAGTTGGTGCCGCCGCCGGGGGTGTTCCCAGAGTGCCGCGTCGAGCTGTTCCCGCCGTTCACATTGTTGAAGCCGGGTGCCGTCTTGGGGACGAACATCGCCTGGTTCCCGAGAGTGGGGTAGTAAGTGCCCGGCGTCACGTCAGTTTGCCAAGCCGCCCAGTTGTTATCCTGGCCCCAGGGCGTCTGGTTAGTGTTATTCGCTTCGGACATCATGATGGTGTCGGAGGCCGATGTGATGAGCGAGAGCGGAATCTGGGCACCGTCAAAGCTGGTCGGGACGCCGATCGCCGATCCGTTGTCGGCAATGTCGTTGTACGCATAGTCCACGCCGCCCGCGGTGTTGTTGTTAGGACCGCCGGGGCAGATATCTTTGTTGATAAGGCCACCACCAGGGTTGTTGGTCGCTGTGCATTCGCCGTCGTTGTTGGTGTGTGCGGATGTGTCAGGGCAGGTGTAAACGCCGTAGCTCTTGGTGAACGGGTAGAGCATCTCGCCGAAGTGCATCCGGCCACCCGGCACGTTGATGTAGGCACCGGTGTACTGTTCGTCGGCGTCCTGGGAATACTGGGTCTCGGCAAGACCAAGCTGCTTCAAGTTGGACTGGCAGGCGGCGCGGCGAGCGTTCTCGCGGACCTTCTGGAAGACGGGGAAGAGGATGGCGGCGAGAATCGCGATGATGGCGATAACGACGAGCAGTTCGATCAGTGTGAAGCCACGTCGCGGCTTCTGAGATGGGTGGTGCATGAAAACTCCTGGCAATTTGGGACGCGCCTTATGTCTCCCTCCAAAGTGGGGAGCGCAAGGAAAGGCGAACAAAGTAGGCAATAAGTGCAGCCTTCTCCGTAGTCTTCCTATTTGGCGACTGTGGTATTCTACCCACTTTAGATGAAAACTAGGTTAAAATGTGGTCATGCAGAGAATTTTATTTTGAGCGGCTCGCTGGTCAAGACAGGATGGACGGGGACAAACCGCGCCCCTAAACGGGTCATGGTCGGACGGATCGTATTCGGAACGTAGGGGCTGGGCTTGTTCTTATTCTCTTCCTCCTGGGTTCTTTCCCTCTTCAACCGCAGAGCGGTTTCCCTCCGTCAGTAGGTCGTCGGGACCGGCCTTGAAAGGCCGGCCATTGAAGGAGAAAAGGCGCTCCGCGCCTCAGGATTAGGACGAGGCAGGCGTGGCAAAACAAGGAGGGCGCGATGAATCGTGCCCTTGCGGGGATCTGTCCCCAACGACGGAGCAGTTTTGCTCGGTTAATAGGCTGGTCCTTCCAGGGCCGGTGCCTCTCATTGCGCCCGAATTCGGGGTAGAATAATCCCATGACTAATGACGACAAAGCGGGCGCGGCGGCCGACATCACCTTGGACCCTGCCTACACGGCGGGTCTGGAGTTCAGCCGCCGGGGGGAGTTCCCCGGCGCCATCGCTGCCTTTGAGGC
>JANOOM010000683.1:0-3044 GCA_031421335.1 Armatimonadota bacterium | reverse complement strand
TTGAGACCTGGCTGACCTGCGCGAAGACGCCGATTTTGAGCATCCTGTGTCCTCCTCAGAAAGAGCATACACCCTCCCCTAGTGGGAGAGTCAAGCATGAAAAAAGCCCCGCGTCCACAACGGACGCGGGGCCATTTTCTGCGCGGCATTTTAGATCGAGTAATCTTCCAGAAACACTTGCAGCTTACGCGGCGTGACATGCACCTGCTCGCCCGTCTTCAAGGCAAGCTCGCCGAACCGCTCGCGGGTCAGCTCGGCGTCTATCTGGCCGCCGCCGTCGCTGCGCTCAAGCTCCAGGCGGACCGTGGGGCCGACGGCGGTGATATGGCGGATGACCGCCTCGATCGTGGGGGCGCCGTTGCGCTGCCGGGCGATGTCCAGCTCGTGCGGCCGGACGTACCCGATGGCCTGGGCATCGCCCAGGCCCGGCGCGGGGGCGGCCAACGGGCCGAGCTGCGCTTCGCCGTCGTGGACGCGCCCATGGAAAAGGTTCACGTTGCCCAGGAAGTTCATCACGAACGGGTTGGCCGGGTGCTCGTAGACCTCGTCGGGCGTGCCGATCTGCTCGATCCGGCCTTTGTTCATCACGACGACGCGGTCCGAGACCTCGAGCGCCTCCTCCTGATCGTGGGTGACGAAGACGCTGGTGATGTGAAGCTCGTCGTGCAGCCGGCGCAGCCAGGCCCGCAGCTCCTGCCGGACGCGGGCGTCGAGGGCGCCAAACGGCTCGTCCAGCAGCAGCACCTTCGGCTCGACAGCCAGGGCGCGGGCCAGGGCGACCCGCTGCCGCTGGCCGCCGGAAAGCTGGGACGGGTAGCGGGCCGCCAGCCCTTCCAGTTGGACCAGCTTCAATAGCTCCATGACCCGGTCGGTGATGAACGAGGTGGACGGGCGGGTCGCGCGGGGCCGGACGCGCAGGCCGAAGGCGATGTTTTCGAACACCGTCATGTGCCGGAATAGGGCGTAATGCTGGAAGACAAAGCCCACCCCCCGGCTGCGGGCGTCCCGCCGGACGATGTCTTCATCCCCGAACAAGATGGACCCCACCGTCGGTGACTCCAGCCCGGCGATAATTCTGAGCAAAGTCGTTTTGCCCGAGCCGGACGGCCCAAGCAGGGCGACAAGCTCCCCGGTCTCGACTTTCAAGCTGACGTCCGAAAGGGCTGAAAAGCTCCCGAAGGTCTTGGACACGTCGCGCACTTCAATGCTCATGGTTAGTCCTAGCGGTCGCGATGGGCGGTTTTCCACTCGATAAACGATTTGACGACCAGTGTCACCAGCCCCAGCATCGCGAGCAGGGAAGCGGCGGCGAAGGCGCCAACGAAGTTGTAATCGTCGTTGTACGCCTCCACTTGTAAGGGCAGCGTGTTCGTCTGACCGACGATCTTGCCCGACACCACCGAGACCGCCCCGAACTCGCCCATCGCGCGGGCGTTGCACAAGATGACGCCGTACAGCAGCCCCCACTTGATGTTCGGAACCGAGACGCGCCAGAAGGTCTGCCACCCGGTCGCCCCCAGCACGATAGCGGCTTGCTCTTCTTCCACCCCCTGCGCCTGCATGACCGGCAGAAGCTCGCGTGCGACGAACGGGAATGTCACGAACGTCGTCGCTAGAATGATACCCGGCACGGCAAAAATGATCTTGATCCCGTGCGCGTCCAGCAACCCGCCCAGCGGGCTGAACTTGCCCAGCAGCAGCACAAAGATCAGCCCCGCCACGACCGGCGAGACCGCGAACGGCAAATCAATCAGGGTCAGCAGGAGGTTCTTGCCCTGAAACTCGAACTTGGCGATGGCCCAGGCGGCGGCGACCCCAAACAGCACGTTCAGCGGGACGGAGACGGCCGCTGTCAGCAGGGTCAGCCGGATCGCGCCCAGTGTGTTCGGGTCCCGGATGGCGTCAAGGTACGCGCCGCGCCCGCCCGCGAACGCCTGCGCGAAGACAGCGGCCAGCGGCAGGCCCAAAAACAGGCCCAGAAAGACAAGCGTTATCAAGATGAACACTAGCCGGACCGGCCAGGGTTCCGTCGCCAGCCGGGGGCGGTTCGCGTCTTTCAAGGTCGGGCTGAGGTCGAGGCCGGGAGTGTTTGCCATGGTCTATGTCATCCCCAGTCGCCTGCGCGTCCACCACTGCAGCAGGTTGACGAGGAGCAGCAGCAGAAACGAGATCAGCAGCATGGCGACCGCGATTACTGTCGCGCCCGCGTAATCGAACTGGTCCAGCTTGTCCATGATCAGCTTGGGGACGATCTCGCCCTTCAAGGGGATATTGTCCGAGATGAAGATCACCGAGCCGTACTCGCCCAGGGCGCGCGCAAAGGCCAATGTCGAGCCGGTCAGGACGGCGGGCAGCAGGGTGGGGAGCAGCACACGCGTGAATATCTGGAATCGGCTGGCCCCCAGGCTGGCCGCAGCCTCCTCGACGTCGGCCTCCAAGTCCTGCAAGACGGGCTGAACGGTGCGGACGACGAACGGTAGCCCAATGAAGACCAGGGCGACCAGAATGCCCAAGGGCGTGTACGAGACGCGGATGCCGTGCGGGGCCAGCCACTGTCCGATCCAGCCGTTCTCGGCATAGACCGCGCTCAGGCAGATGCCCGCCACAGCCGTCGGCAGCGCGAAAGGCAGGTCAACTAATCCGTCTATCACGCGCCGACCGGGGAACGGGTAGCGGACCAGTGTCCAGGCGACCAGCAGCCCAAACACGGCGTTCAAGGCGGCGGCCAGCGCGGACGTGCCGAAGGAGAGCTTGAAGGCAGCGACCGTGCGCGGGTCCGTGATCGTGTGCCAGACCTGGGCGTGGCCCACCGTCGCCGCCTTGGCGAAGGCCGTCGAGAGCGGCAGCAGGACCAGTAGGCTCAGATACAGCAGCGTGTACCCGAGCGACAGCCCAAAGCCCGGCAGGATGCGCCGGGGCTTGTGCGGCTTCAGTTGTGCGACGGCGACGACCATAAGGTTTGTTGTATCGGGGCAGTGCCACCGGGATGAACCCCCGTGCTCTGGTAAAGCAACTCCCCGCCTTCGCGGGCAGAAGAGCCGAAT
>JANOOM010000682.1:0-2309 GCA_031421335.1 Armatimonadota bacterium | reverse complement strand
GGCGGGGGCGGGCCTTTAAAAAAATCGGGGGGGGAGCCCCCCGCGCCCCCCCCGACCGTGTCTGCCCTTAGCCGTCCCAGGCAATGCGCCGGTAAGGACGCGGGGTGAAGTTCTCCATTGTATTCTCTCCTATCGTTCGTCCGTTACTCGCCGCCGATTGTGGTCGAGGTCAGGTCCACGGCATTCGTGCTGCTGCCCCAGGCGGCCCGGCTGCCCCAGGCGGCCCGGTCCATGACTAGCGATACAGTGCCGTCGCTGTTAATCATCAGCGCGGGGCTGAGGGCCGGCTGCGTGGCCGTGATGGTGGAGGCGAGCGCAGCGGGGATGTCGAGGTAGCCCGCGCCGTAGGTGAGGGCGTCGCCCGTGCCGGTCGGGGTGGCCCACTTATCGGCAGAGAGCATCAGGCGCGCCTTGATCGTGTCGGGCGTGAGCGTCGGGTTGGCTTGCAGCATGAGGGCGACGGCGCCCGCGACGACCGGCGCGGCCATCGAGGTCCCTGACAGCCGGAAGTAAGCCATCGAAGGCGAGTCCGAGCTGTTCAGTAGAAAGGGGTACTGATACGAGGACTTCGGCATATCATTGGTACCGCCGTTATAGGTGTCCAGCATGCTGTTGTCGGAACACAGCGAGATGACCTTGTTGCCGGGCGCGATGATGTCGGGCTTGAGGATCAAGTCCACCCGGCTCGGCCCGCGCCCTGAATAAGTGGCGATCTTGTCGTCGGCGCGCACGCCGTCCATGTTCTTGGTGGCCCCGACGGTGATGACGTAGGGGTCGTTGGCGGGCGAGTTAATGGAGCCGTAGTTCGTCCCCCATCCCTCATTCGAGGCGCCCGCAATGTTGATGGTCCCGAAGCGGCCCTCATTGCCGGCCGCGCAGACGACCACGATGCCTGCTTTGTAGACGGCCTCGACGGCCTGGCACAAGGGGTCGGTCTTGTAGCTCTCGCCAACCGCGTGGCCCAGCGAGAGGTTGACCACGCGGATACCGAATTTGGCCTTGTTGGCGACGACCCAGGTGAGGCCGGAAACGACGGTGGAAACGTCGGCCTGTCCGTTCTGGTCCAGGACGCGGACGTTGGCGAGGCCGGCCTGCGGCGCGATGCCGTTGAAGGTGCGATAGCAGAACCCTCCACTGGAGCGCGCCCCGTCGCCGCCGATGATGCCGGCGACGTGCGTGCCATGCCCGCAAGGGTCGTAAGCGCTGCCGTTGTTGCTGGAACCCAGCAGGGCGAGGGTGCTGCCTACGCCAGCGCCGAGGCCGACCAGCCCGAGGCCCTGACCGCGCCCCTGAGTCAGATCCAGCGTCACGCCAAGGCCGCCGCCATAGGCGCTGCCGCTCCCGGTGGCGTCGGGCGCGAAGTTGACGCTGGCGCCGACGCGCGTCTTGCTGAGAAGGCCGAGGTCGGTCTTGGAGAGGTCCTGGACGGGGGCGACCCCGCTGTCCACGACGGCGACGGTGACGCCCTGCCCGGTGAGCTGGTATTGCCAACCGTAGCCGTCCACCGCGTAAGCCTGGCTGGCCTCGCTGGAGCCGACGGTGAACTCGTCACTCTTCTGGACCATGCCGTTGAGCGACAGGTGGGTGACGAAGGGCAGGGCGGCGACTTGGGCCAGGCGGCGGACGGGGACACGCACGGCGACCGAGCCGATGAGCGGCAGGCGGCGCGTGATGACGGCGCCCGTCGTGCGGAGGCGGGCCTCCTGGGCGGGGGTCAGAGTACCCGCCGTCTTCAGGATAATGGACGACCAGCCTGAGGCGGCCTTCGAGGTCAGGAGCCGGGTGACGGCGTGGTCGCCCGTGGCGCTCGGAGCGGCCGAAACCGCGCCGGCCAGCATGGTGGCCACAAGGCCGGCCAAAAGTGCCGTGTCGCGTGCCACATTGAGTTGTGCCACGTTGCGGTGTGGAGTGGTCTGGGTCATTCTATTTCTCTCTCCCTCGGAATCGCGCAGTCGGTGGCCCGGCGGCCATCCCCCGCCTGAAGGCTTTGTGTGGGGGAGAAGGCCCGTGGCTTTGCGTCACCACCTTTCGGTGGGTTTGCTCTTGTCATTCGCGAAGGATGCTTGATGCGGCCCAATCGGCCCGACGAGAGAACGTCGCCCGTGCGGCAGCCCGGCCGTCTCCGCGCGTTGTGATTTGCGGAGACCCGCTGGCTTTGCGTCCCGGCCTCGCGGCCGGTTTGCCCTGGTCGGGGGCGGAAAGAACCATCCTTCTCATTGTGGGCGTTTCGGGAGGGGCGCTCACTGTGCGATATGCTGGAAAAGGTGCGACATGCCGGTCGGCGGCGGCGGGCCGTGACAAAAAAATCG
>JANOOM010000681.1:0-6194 GCA_031421335.1 Armatimonadota bacterium | reverse complement strand
CAGACCAGAAAGCCAAGGAGGCAGAACGCGAGCAGCGTCACAGTTTTCATTGTGTTCCTCATTTGGTTGGCGCGGGCAGGCCGTTGCCGACGACCACGCAGGTGTGATAGATCACGTTCCCTGGTCTATGACACGCTGGCTTGTCGGGATGCTTCATTCCTGCACGATGACAAAGAATGCAGAGGCGCCACAGGACAAGAGGGATCAAGTTTAGCAGCAGGCCAAGCACGGCCAACATCATCTGGCGCTTGTTCTGAGCAGTGAGACCACGCCGGAGATCGTAGAGACTCACTGACACGCCCATGATCGCAATGACGAGGAACGGCAACACGAACCAGTTCACTATCAGGAAAAGCCGTCCCCCGACATAGAATTGGGGGAAGTTGATGCGGGGAAGCGCACGAAGCAGAGGCCACTGGCCCGAGCATAGCATCAGGACTTGCCAGCAGGAGAGGAGCATCATGGCTGCGATCGCCGCTCCCCCGATAGCGACGCCGCGCCTGTCGGCCACGCTCTGAGGCGGAGACTGTGGGGGCCGACTTGTGGGCGGCGGCGGCCAATCTTGTGGTTCCGGCGGCTGCCTCAGCATGTTTTCAACTCACGTCCATCGTCACGCGCTCAGATTATACACGGTGCGGCGGCAGAGTTCAAGCGGCCTGATGCAGCCGGGGAAGCGCGTAAAGCCGGGCCAGCAGGTATAATGGGGCCAATCAAACACTCCGGTCAAACACTCTGGCGCTTTCTTCACGCGCTTTGGATCACCCCCCTCCCATGACACTCCTGCATTCCCTCGTTTTCGTCCTCGTGGCCTACCTGTTCGGCGCGCTCCCCATCGGCCTGCTGGTGGGGCGGATGGTCAAGGGCATTGACGTCCGGGACTACGGCAGCGGCAACATCGGGGCCTCGAACGTCTGGCGCACCTTGGGACCGCTCTGGGGGGTCGTGGTCTTTCTGGCCGACTTCTGCAAGGGGTACTTCCCCACCCTGCTGGCCGGGCGGGTACACGATGTCAGCCCGTGGCTGCCGGTCCTGGTGGGGCTTGCCGCCGTGCTGGGCCACAACTTCAGCCCGTTTCTGAAGTTCAAGGGCGGCAAGGGCGTGGCGACTTCCTTGGGCGTGGTCTACGGCCTGTCGCCCGTCGCCGCCGCCCTGGGCTTCGCGCTCTGGGGGGTGTGCCTGCTGGTCACTCGGTACATCTCCGTCTCGTCCATGATCGCCGCCGTTGCCACGTCGCTGCTGCTGATTGGGCTGAACCGGGACCTGCCGCACGTCCTGTTCGCCATTCTCGTGGCCTCGTTCGTCATCGTCAAGCACCGCTCTAACATGACGCGCCTCAGAGCGGGGACGGAGCCGAAGGTGAGCGGGATACGGTTCGGACGGTTGAGCCGGAAAGCGGGGAGAGAAAAGAAATGACGCTGCGCCTGGTTCTCGCCTCTGTTTCGCCCCGCCGCCGGGAACTGCTGGGCCTGCTCGGGCTACCGTTCGAGGTGGTCGCCAGCGGCTTCGACGAGGAAGCGCTCGCGCCCGCCGGGCTGACGCCGGCCGAGTATGTGACGCGCCTGGCGGCGGGCAAGGCGTCCGAGGTGGTCGCACGCACGGACGGGGACGCGCTGGTCATCGGGGCGGATACGACGGTCATCCTGGACGGCGCGACCTTGAACAAGCCCGCCGACGCCGCCGACGCCCGCCGGATGCTGCGCCTGCTGAGTGGCCGGACGCATCAGGTCTACACGGGCCTGTGCTTGATCGCGGTCCGGGGCGGCGTCGTGGGCGAAGTGCGGACGGACCACGCTGTCACTGATGTCACCTTCGACGCCCTCAGCGACGAGACCATCGCCGCTTACGTCGCTTCGGGCGAGCCGATGGACAAGGCAGGCGCTTACGGCATCCAGGGCAAGGCGCTGTCGCTTATTCCCGGCATTCGGGGCGACTACTTCAACGTCGTCGGGCTGCCGTTATTTTTACTCGGTAAAATGCTCGCCCAATTCGGCATTCCTCTCTGGCCCTCTTAGGTGATCGCACAGGAAATCATGGAGTTTCCGCCGAACTTAAGCCTCACAAAGTTACTCGGCCTACCAATCGTTCTCAGTAAGGCACCAGTAAGGCACCAGCCATGCACCAGCCGCCCACGGGCACCATCACCTTCCTGTTCACCGTCATCGAGGGCAGCACCAAACTCTGGCAGGACCAGCCCCAGGCCATGCAGAGTGCCTTGGCCCGACATGACGCCCTGCTCCGCCAAGCCGTCGAGCTGCATGACGGCTTCCTCATCAAAACTACGGGAGACGGCGTTTACGCCGCCTTCGCTACCGCTTCGGACGCCCTTGCCGCCGCCCTTGCCGCCCAATGTGCGCTCCAGACGGAGTTGTGGGACCTGACGGCCCCGATCTCGGTGCGGATGGGGCTTCACACGGGCAGCGCCGAGGAGCGGGAGGGCGACTACTACGGCGCCGTCATCAACCGTGTGGCGCGGCTGATGGCGGTGGGACACGGCGGGCAGACGCTGCTGTCGGACGTGACACAGGCGCTCACGCGGGACTTGCTGCCGCCCGCCGCCTCGCTGCTCGCCCTGGGGGAGCACCGTCTCAAGGACCTGTCGCGCCCCGAACCGGTCTTTCAACTCCTGCACCCGTCGCTACCCGCCAACTTCCCGCCGCTCCGGTCTCTGAACAATCCCGGCCTGCCCAATAACCTGCCCCAGCAGACGAACAGCTTTATCGGGCGGGAAAAGGAGCTGGCCGAGATCAAGGCGCTGCTGGCGAAGACACATCTGCTGACGCTGACGGGGATCGGAGGCAGCGGCAAGACCCGCCTATCTCTCCAAGCCGCGGCCGACCTGCTGGACGGCGAGGGGGACGGCGTCTGGCTAGTGGAACTGGCCGCGCTCGCTGACCCCGCCCTGGTCCCCCAGACCGTCGCTCAGGTGCTGGGCGTCAAGGAAGAAGCAGGGCAGCCGATCCAGCGCACCCTTGCGGAAGCGCTGAAGCCCAAGCGCCTGCTGCTGATCCTCGACAACTGCGAACATCTCATTTCCGCCTGCGCGTCCCTGGCTGCCGACCTGCTGCGCTCCTGCCCTGGCCTCCACATCCTGGCCTCTTCACGGGAGCCGCTGAATGTGGTAGGCGAGCAGACCTACCGCGTACCCTCGCTATCACTGCCGGACCCCAGGCGGGCGCGGACGGTGGAGAGCCTGTCTCAGTATGAGGCCGTGCGCCTCTTCATCGAGCGCGCCCAGGCAGTGCAGCCCACCTTCACCGTCACCGATCAGAACGCTCCGGCGGTCGGACAGGTATGCTTTCAACTGGACGGCATCCCGCTGGCGATCGAGCTGGCCGCCGCCCGTATACGCTCGCTCTCGGTCGAGGAAGTCAACGCCCGTCTGGACGACCGTTTTCGCCTGCTGACGGGCGGGAGTCGAACGGCCCTGCCCCGCCAGAAGACGCTGCGTGCGCTGGTTGATTGGAGCTACGGCCTGCTGACCGAGCAGGAAAGACTCATGCTGATGCGGACCTCCGTGTTTGCAGGGGGGTGGGCCGTTTCGGCGGCGGAGGCAGTTTGCGCGGGTGACGGTATTGAGCACTGGGAGGCGCTTGACCTGCTGACGGCCCTGGTGGACAAGAGCTTGGTGGCGGCGGAGCCTGTCGGGGACGGCACACGCTACCGTCTGCTGGAAACCGTCCGGCAGTATGCCCAGGAGTGTCTGCGAGGGGTAGGCGGAGCCGAGAGGATGCGGGACAGACACCTGGCGTGGTGTATCGCGCTGGCGGAGGAAGCGGAGCCACAGCTTCGTGGACCCGAGCAGGGGGCGTGGCTGATGCGACTGGAAACGGAGCATGACAACATGCGGGCCGCCCTGGCCTGGGGCGGGGAGGCGGCGGCAGGGCCGGACAGCGCGATGAGGCTGGTGGGGGCGTTGTGGCGCTTCTGGTATGTGCGGGGACACTGGAGCGAGGGGCGCGGCCATATGGAAGTGGCCCTGGCGCGGGATGGCACGGGACGGGAGACGCAGTCACGGATGCTCGGAGGCCTGGGTTTTCTCGTTCACAGCCTGGGCGAGAGCGTGGCGGGACGCGCCTATCTGGAGCAGGCGGTGGCGATCAACCGCGAGCTCGGCAACCACAGCAAGGTGGCGTCTAACCTCATCGGCCTCGGTTTTCTGACGTTCAGCCACGGCCAGGTCGCGGCGGCCCGCTCCTTTTTCGAGCAGTCGCTGGCGATCTGCCGGGAGATTGGCGACCGTAGTAACGAGCTGATCAACCTCAATGGCCTGGGGAACATCGCCTGCGAGCAGGGCGAGGTCGAGGCCGCGCGCTCCCACTTCGTGCAGGCGCTGACGATCAGCCGCGAGATCGGGGAACGGCGGGGCGAGGCGGGGAATCTCAGTAACCTGGGAAACATCGCGCGCGATCTGGGCGAGAGCGCGGCGGCACGTTCCTGGTATCAGCAGTCGCTGACAATCACGCGCGAGATCGGCGAGCGATGGATCGAGGCGGCGAACCTCAATGGCTTGGGGAGCGTCGCCTGCGGTCAGGGGAACTGCGCCGAGGCGCGCATTCATGTCGAGCAATCGCTCGCGATCACCCGCGAGATCGGTGATCGCAGCAAAGAGGTATGGAACCTGAGCGATCTGGGACAGATTTCTCGTCTGGAGGGTGATCTAGTGGAAGCGCGGGTATTCTGCGTCCAAAGTCTGACCCTTGCGAACCAGTTGGGCGAGATCACCGATATTATCTACACCATGGAAGAGCGTGCGGCCCTCGCGCTGGCCGAAGCCTTCCCGCAGCGCGCCGCGCGTTTGGCCGGGGCCGCACAGGCGGCGCGGGAAGGGATAGCCGCGATCCTACCGCCCAAGCAGCAGGGAACACACGAGCAGACAGTGGCCGCCGCCCGCGCCGCGCTGGGCGACGAAGCCTTCGCTGCCGCCTGGGACGCGGGTCGGGCGATGATGCTTGATGAGGCAGTGCAGCAGGCCCTGGAGTCATAGGCGAGGCGACTGAAGTCACAGCAGCAAAGGCACGAAACCTGCCTTCGCAGGTTCGGACATCTATTCCGAAGAGGTCGGAGTCTGCGTAGGCACAGGTTTTAGTGGGGTGACTTTGTTGCTGCGGTTTCAGCCGCCAGTTCGGAGTTTTTAACGAAAAGCGCGGAAGTCTTCCCCTTTCAAGGGGGAGATGGAGAGCGCATCGTCTTTCCGAAGACGAGATAAACTTTCTCTCGGTTGGTATCGCGAATACACATAAAGCCCAAACAGTTTCGGGCATAATAAATCCGTGAACCGCAACTGTCTAAAACTAAGGCTGTATCCCGACAGGGCGCAGCAGCGAGCGTTGGAAGACACTCTCGAAACCTGCCGCCTCCGCCTGATGCAGCCGCCGCCGCACGCGGCGAACGGGTATAATCGCAGCATGGCAAAAGAAGAGCAGGGGTTCACCGGGTTCGGGCTGGGGGCACTCCCCAAGGCAAAGGCCGAGGAGGAGGTGTTCATCCTCGTCGTCTATCAGGGCGGCAGCCTGACGGCTTCGGCCTACGCCACCGAGCGGGCGGCGATGGAGGCGGCCGTCGAGTCGGCCTCAGTGGACTGGGACGACGACGAGGAGCGCCGGACGCTGGAAGACCATTTTATCCGTGCCCAGCGCCTTAGCGCCGACGAGGGCGACGTGCTGGAGATCATTCCCAGCCCGGTCTATGGAGCCTAAGGCGATGGCGGAAACAGACGAGACACCGATGCGGGTCGGACACGTCCACCTCAAAGTGGCGGACCTCGCGCGGTCATTGGCGTTCTACCAGGGCGTGCTGGGGCTGGACATCACGCAGCGGGTCGGCGACAGCGCGGCCTTCCTGTCGGCGGGTGGCTACCACCACCACATCGGGCTGAACACCTGGGAGAGCCTGGGCGGGTCGGCGCCACCACCCGGCACGACGGGGCTGTACCACGTTGCCCTGCTCTACCCGACCCGCGCCGCGCTGGCGGACGCGCTGCGCCGGCTGATCGCGGCCGATGTCCCGCTTGAAGGCGCGGGCGACCACGGCGTCAGCGAGGCTCTGTACCTGCGCGACCCGGACGACAACGGTGTGGAGCTGTACTGGGACAAGCCGCGCGAGACCTGGCCGCGAGACGCGGGGGGCGAGCTGGCGATGTACACGCGGCGGCTCGACTTGGAAGGGCTTCTGCGGCAGGGCGCAGGCTGACGGCT
>JANOOM010000680.1:0-3098 GCA_031421335.1 Armatimonadota bacterium | reverse complement strand
TGGATTTCCGTTCTGGTGGGGCGCTGGGGGAGGGGCGCCGGGGACGCGATGCGTGGGAGGACAGGAGGAAGGGCGCAGCAAGCGGCGCCCTCTTTCTCTTCCGACTCTTCCGAGGCAGGCGCATGGACGGCTGGGCCGACCGGGGCGACGTCTACGGCATCGTCATACATGGGCAGCCTCGCCTTCCCCGGCCTGGGGACGGGCATCAGGCGGGTCGGCCCGAACTCCTGCGCGCGGCAGATGCGGGCGGCAGATGCGGGCGTGCTGGGGCTTGAAGTCTTCCCGGTCTCGTGGGCGGACGCGCAGGCTCGGCATCAGGGGCTTTACACGGACCGGGTGCGGGACTTGCAGCGGGAATAGGGAGGGAAGCAGCCGATGGTCGCAGAAGTGGAAACCGTCCTGAAAGGGATGACTCGGCGCCTAGTCGCCGAGTTCCAGCCGCGCCAGATCATCCTGTTCGGCTCCCACGCCTGGGGGCAGCCGAACGAGGATAGCGACGTGGACCTGCTGGTCATCGTGTCGGACAGCGATCAGTCCCGGATGGAAAGGGAACTGCGGGCGCGGCGCTGTCTGCGGGATGTGAGGATGGCGAAAGACATCCTGGTACAGACGCAAATGGAAGTGGACTGGGCGAGCCGCGTCTACGCCTCACTGGAGTGTGAGATCTTGGAGAGAGGAGTGAAACTTTACGATGGATTATCAGCAGCACTTTAGCCGGGACCCGAAGGTCTGCGGCGGCGACGTGGTGGTGAGAGGGACGCGGGTCACACTGCGGACAGTCCTTGCGAGTCTGCGGGAAGGGGCGAGCGTGGCGGAAATCGTCGGGGACTTCCCGACAGTGACGGAAGAGGACGTGCGGGCCGTTATCGCCTTCGCAGCGGCTTCGGCTCAGGAGGACATGCCGGTCCGCGGCCTGCCCGATTTGCTTCTCCCGCAGGCCGCGTGAGCTAACCTGTGAACATCAAACTGGACGAAAACATGCCGGAGGCGCTGGTCTCAATTTTGGCGGGACTCGGGCATGACACGGACACCGTGCCGCAGGAGAACCTGACAGGCCAGGCCGACACGCAAGTTTGGGACGCGGCGCAACAGGCGGAGCGCTTTCTCATCACGCAGGACTTGGACTTCTCCAACAGCAAAAAGTTCGTGCCGGGGACGCACCAAGGCATCCTGCTGATCCGCCTGCGCGATCCAGGCCGCCTCGCCCTGCTGCACATCGTTGAGGCGTTGTTTGCGACGGAGCCTGTGGAGAGCTGGCAGGGCTGCCTTGTCGTCGCCACCGAAAGGAAACTGCGGGTGCTGCGCCCGCCGGAACAAGGGGAGTAACCATTATGGACTATCGCACACTGGGCCGGACCGGCGTCCAGGTCAGCCCGCTCTGCCTGGGCTGCATGAACTTCGGGGACGACGCCGACGAAGCCGACTCGTTCGGCATCATTGACCAGGCGCTTGCGGCCGGGGTCAACTTTTTGGACACCGCCGATGTCTACGGGCGGGGCGCCTCGGAGACCATCGTCGGCAAGGCACTGGCGCGAGACGGCAAGCGGGACCGCGTGTTCCTGGCGACTAAGGGCTACAACAAGATGGACGACGCGGACCCCAACGCCTGGGGCAGCCACCGGTTCCACCTCGTCAAAGCCTGCGAAGACTCGCTGCGGCGGCTGGGGACGGACCACATTGACCTCTATCAAATCCACCGGCCCAAGTCGTCCATCCCGATTGATGAGACCCTGCGCGCTTTGGATGACTTGGTACACGCGGGCAAAGTCCGCTATATAGGGACCAGCACGTTCGCGGCGTGGCAGCTTGTGGAGTCGCTGTGGGCCTCCAAAGAGCTGCACTTGAACCGCTTCGTCTGCGAACAGCCGCCGTACAACCTGCTGGACCGGCGCATCGAGCGCGAGCTGCTGCCATTCTGCCGGACCTACGGCGTGGGCGTGATCCCCTGGGCGCCGATTGCGGGCGGGCTGCTGTCGGGGAAGTACAGGCTGGGGCAGACCCGGCCCGTCGGGGCGCGCTACGAAAAAGGCGCGTTCAACAGCCGGGACAACGATGATGCTCTGGCAGCCCTCGAGAAGTATTTGCCCTTCTGCGAGGGACGCGGGGTGGCCCCGGCTCAAATGGCGCTGGCCTGGTGTCTGGCCCAGCCGGGTGTGACCAGCCCGATCGTCGGGCCGCGAACGGCGGAGCAGATGGGCGACTATGTCAAGGCGCTGGAGATTACGGTGACGGACGAGGACACGCGGGCGCTGGACGCCATCTTCCCGCCTGGCACGCACGTCAGCAACTACTACGCGGCGGACTTCGGGCCGAACACGCGGTGGACATAAGCCCCGGAGTCACGCTGCGGCCCGCGGTGCCTGCCGATGCCCGTGCGGCGGCCCCGCTGATCCGGGAAGCGGGGCCGGCCCTCTTTGATCGGCTGTTCGGACCGCGCCCCCAAGACGCCCTGTGCTTCTTCGAGTGGCTGTTCGCCCGGCCCGCGGTGCCGTTCAGCCATGAGGATGCGCTGCTGGCTGTCCGCGCGGGGGAAGTCGTGGGTTTGGCCCTGGCGATGACGGCGAACGCCCGCCGCCGGAACTCCTGGCGGATGCTGTCTCTGCTGCCGCGCCACCGGGGGCTTTGGGCGCTGCTGCGGCTGGTGCCGGTCGCGCATGCCTTCCGCCATGCGTCGGCGCCCCCGCCGCCCGACTCTTACTACTTGAGCATCCTGGCGGTGCGCGCGGACGAGCGCGGGCGGGGCATCGGTGGCCTGCTGCTTTCCGCCATAGACCAGCGGGCGAGGGAGGCGGGGTGCGCGGCCGTCTGCCTCCATGCCGAACTGGACAATGCCCGCGCGCTCCGGCTGTATGCGCGGCACGGCTATAAGGTGACGGCAGAATACCGGACGCCGCGCGCCGCCCGCTGGGGCGTGGCAGGGTTCATGGCGCTGCGGAAGGAGGTATGAACCCACCCCGTCGCTGCGCGCCGACCCTCCCGAAGCGGGAGGGTGGGGTGAGAGGGTTGTTGAAAGGTTTGGTGGGATGATTGGGGGGATGGTCGTGTTAACTAAGGCTTCCTCAGTTGGCGCGGCTCGGCCTGACCGGCTCGGCCTGACC
>JANOOM010000679.1:0-3689 GCA_031421335.1 Armatimonadota bacterium | reverse complement strand
CGGTGGGCCGGTGGGGACGTTCTTGTGGACACTGGCCCAAAGCCGTCTTATCTTATATGCCGACAAGCAGGAAAAACTGACCTACACCCGGGGGCCTGACGGGGACACAATATTCCTGCGGATGAAGGGCGGCAAGTACGTCCAGTATATGAGGGTGAAGGGGTAGGAGGGAAACCCCTCCCGGCTCGTCCCTCGCCACCACGGAGAGGGGAAGAGGTTGGACCGGGCGCCATACTCCGGGACTCCGCGCCCTCCTGAAACGGGAGAGCCGACGCTCGCGGCGGGGTGGGTTCCAGCTCCTTCAGCCTTGGGGGCGGGGAGACCATCCCCTACCAGCCGTCCTGCCACTTCTTGACGTCATAGCCCTTGAAGCCGTAGCAGCGGACGATCTGGATGGTGCGGACGGGGGCGGTATAAGGTGGATTGCGGAAGACGAGCAAAGGCGGCTGCGGCTCGACCTTTGCGAAGACGGCACGCAGGTCGTCGAAGTGGTCCTGATTATCCGTGTCGTTGAGGAAGACGGCGTTGCGGCCCTTGAGCGCGGCGGGGTTCTCCCAGAACATATACTCACTAGCTTTGTAGTTCAAGAACAGGGAATAGGTTCGGGGCTGCCCCGGCAGATAAAAGGCGGCTTCAGAGGGCATCCGGTAGTTGATGCCGAAGACGAATGGGTCGCCGCCCATCGCCGCTTGTTCCTGTTGGACGCGCCCGGCCAGCGCCCGCCAGCCGTACAGCTCGTTGGTGCGGTCGTCGGCGGCGTGCGGGAACTTGACGCCGACCGAATAAAGCAAGCTCGGGAAAAGCGCGATGAGGGTCAGGACAATGGACAGGCCGAGTGCCAGACCTACCCACGCCCGCCCGACCACCGAACGCCGCTCCCAGAGACGGACGAAGACGACGGCGACGAGGATGACGCCGGTGACGTAGGCGTCCACGGCCCAGTTCCCCTCCACCTTGCTTTTGAGCGCTGTCAGCAGCGTTGCCGAGAACGCGATTAAGCTGGGGCACCACAGATATAAATAAGCGTCGTCCCGCTCTTTAACGCCGCGCCTCGCTCCATCGTATAGGGTGTAGAGGTATGTCAAGAAGATGAATGGCGACAGCAGCAGGGCTTGATCCCCCAGGAACCGCAGCACCCACTTCGGCCCGTCGTGGCCCGAGCCGCGCGAGGCCATGGCGTGGGCGTGTATCCAGAAGGCGTTCTGGTGTGTGTGGTTCCACCAGACGAAGGGCGCGAAGACGAGCAGTGCGACCAGCCCGGCGGCGTAAGGCTCCGGGCGGCGCAGCCAGCGCTCGCGTGCCGTCGGGGAAAGAAGCACATAAAGAAACACGCCCGGCAGGAGGGCGAGGGCGTTCAATTTAGCCTGCGCCGCCAGACCCGCCAGCAGACCCGCCCCGAGCCACCACGACCAGTAAGGCCGGTCAGTCAGCGCGCGCCAGACGACATACAGGGCAGCGGCCCAAAAGGCGATCTGCACGGGGTCCTGGGTCATGATGACGAACCCAGCGGCAAACAAGGGAATGAGGTTGGTGAGGGCGACCGAGACGACGGCGACGGCCGGCCCGAAGAGGCGCCTCGCCAGCAAATAAACGAAGACGGAGATGACCAAAGCGCAGACGCTCGCCCCGGCCCGGACGCCGAGTTCCGTCGAGCCGAATAGGGCCGTGAAGAGCCGGATGACCGGCGCCATCAGCGGTGTGTTGTCGTAGTAACCCCAGTCGAGGTGCCGCGACCATTGCCAGTAATACGCCTCGTCCTGGAGAAGCTCATGCCGGGCATCATACCAGAAGCGAAACAAGGTTAGAATGGCCAGCAAGCCACCTACCGCGAGGTCAGCGCGGCGGGTGGCTTGTGGGACCGAGGCGGGGAGGTCAGTCTGTGGCTGTGTGATGTTCAAATCTTGAAAAGCGAGTCGCTGACCGGCTGATTGACCCGGACGTTCTGGTACACAGTCGCACCGGCCAGCTTGTTGGCCGTGTTATACAGCTCCACGCGGGTCGGGACGTAGATGCCGGGTGCCACCATCAGCGGGTTCTTGTAGAGAAACCACTTCACCAGCTTGCCGTCCCGGTCGTAGTTATACCGCTGGGCCGTGATATGGGTCTTGGGGTCAATCCAGACCAGGTCTTTCTCAGTCTCCCCGGCCTGCTTCGGCTGGAGCTGGAAGCAGAGCAGGCCGTTCTCGCGGCGCAGGAAGGTCGCGTTATAGTCGGTCAGAAGTTCCGGGGGGACCAGGCCGAAGTCAAGCAGGGTCTGCCGCTTGCCCGGCTGCCCGGTCGTGTCCTGCTTCTTGTGGACGAACGGGGCGACGGTCAGCTTTTCGTTGCCGTTGATGACATAGTACCCGGTGGCGAGGTGCGGGATACTCGCTTCGAGCCGCAGCTTGCCGGGCTGCTCGTAGGCCATGGAGCCTCGGTGCAGGCGATAGGCGAGCGAGATGTCGCCGCCGATCTTCTTCAGCTCGCCCTGATTCTCGGTGACGATCTCGCTGTTGGCCTGGAGCGTCTTGACGCTGCCGGAAGTGAACTCGCGGATATCCGGGGCCGCTTGAGCGGCGGTCGCCGCGGTCAGCGCGAGCGCGGCGGCGGCAATATATTTCGGGAGGCGTGGAGTCATCGGGAGTTTTCTCCTCACGTTCGGTGTTTTCGACATGTACATAGCATACGACACATACAGTGGAAGATTGGTTCCCGGACGGGCTGACCTAACCCCGGCGCGAGCGCTGGGGTTAAGTTCTTAAGGTATTCACAGCACATTATGATGGACACACACGCACTGCGCGTCTTGGAATTCGACGCGATCCGAAAACAACTGGCTGCCCAGACCGCCTGCTCGCTGGGCCGGGAGCGGGCCGAGGCCATGACGCCCTCGGACTGGCTGCCGCAGGCGCAGGCGCGGCTCGACGAGACGACCGAGTGCCGGATCCTGATCGCCGCCAAGGGCAACCTGCCTCTGGGCGGCGTCTCCGATATCCGGCCCCTGCTGAAGTCGGCGGAAATCGGGGCGACCCTGGAGCCGCACGGCCTGCTGGACATCTACGGGGCTGCCGCCGCGTCCCGCTCGCTCAAGCTGTTCCTGCAAAAGCTGGTCCAGGATTACCCGATCATGGCCGACCGGGCGAGCGGGCTGGGGCAGTTCCCGTCGCTCGAATCGGAGATCAATTCCAGCATCGGGATCAATGGACAGGTATTGGACAGCGCTTCGCCCGAACTCGCCCGCATCCGCAGCCAGCGCAAGGTGTCGTCGGCGCGGATGATGGACCGGCTGAACGGCATCCTCAGCTCCATGCGGACACTTTTGCAAGACCCCGTGATCGTCCAGCGCGGCGACCGCTACTGCGTGCCGGTCAAGGCCGACCACCGGGGGGCCTTCGGCGGCATCGTCCACGACACTTCGGCCTCGGGCGCGACCCTGTTCATGGAGCCGCAGGTCGTCGTTGATTTGGGCAACGAGATCAAGGAGCTGACCATCAAGGAGGAGCAGGAAGTGCAGCGCGTCCTGCGCCGCCTGACTGAGAGCGTCGCCCGCGTCTCGGCCGCACTTCTGGGGACCATCGAGACATTGGGCGAGATAGACTTCATCGCCGCCCGCGCGAAGCTCGCCGTCGTGCATGACTCGGTCGAGCCGACCTTGAACAAGGACGGCCTGACGCGGCTCCTGTCAGCCCGGCACCCGCTGATTGACCCCA
>JANOOM010000678.1:0-6356 GCA_031421335.1 Armatimonadota bacterium | reverse complement strand
CTGGAAAACGCCTGGCTCTACGAGGACGCCACGCGGCGCGCGCAGGAGGCCGCCGCCCTGTATGAGCTTTCCCAGTCGGTCGGGGCGACCCTGAACCTCAATCGCATGATCCACTTCGTCGCCGATAGCGTCCTGGCCCTGCTGCACGTTGACAAGTTCGCCCTTTTCCTGTACGACACGGACACAGACAGTCTCGACATCAAGGTGTCGCGGAACATCCGGCGCGAGACTGCCTTAGCCATGAAGCCGCGCATGGGCGAGGGCATCGCCGGCTGGGTGCTGGAATTCGAGACGCCGACGGCCGTGCAGGACGTCGGGGCCGACCACCGCAACCGCTCCTGCCCCATTGATGGCGAGGGGGTGACGTCTCTTGTCAGCGTGCCCTTGCAATCGGGCGACCATGTCATCGGCGTCCTGCACGCCATGAGCAGCCGGCGCCGCTTGTTCACGGTGGGCGAGATGGAACTTCTGTACACCATCGCTAACCAGATCGGCGCAGCCATCGCGAACGCCCGGATGTATGATGAGGCGCGGCAGAAGTCCGAGGAGATCCGGAAAGGCGTTCAGCGCATCGCCCGCGCGCTCGGCTCGTCGCTGGACGGGCGGCGGACCGCCCAGACCATCGCCGACCTCGCCCTGGAAATGACCGGGGCGGATCGCGCCTTGCTGTTCGCGCTGGACGGGCAGGGCGTCCTGAGCGCGCGGGCCGCCGCAAACTTCAAATCCCCCCTCTCCACTCTGGCGCCCATCCCGCTGTCGGACGGCGGACGCGGCCCCGAGACCGCCACCTCCTTCGTCGCCCGGCGCGGGCGCACGCTGACCATCGAAGACTTCGCCAAAGACATGCGGTTCGTGCTGCCCACGTTCGCCGCCCGCGAGCGCGTCGTCGGGTATCTGGGCGTGCCTTTGAAACTGGGGAAAGACGTTCTGGGGGTGCTGGAGATCTACACGCGTGAACCCCGCCGCTTCACCCCGGACGAGATGCGTCTGATGATCACGTTTGCCAGTCAGGCCAGCGTCGGCCTGCAAAACGCGCTGCTTGTGGAGCAGGCGGGGCACCGGCTGGACGACCTCCAGGCGCTGGGCGCGCTGGCCCAGATGGTGGCGGAGGGCGCTGCCGATGAGCATCTCTGTCCCGCCGCCCTTCGCCTGGTGGGGGAAGCGGTGCGAGCCGATGCAGGTGTTCTCCGGCTGTACGGCATCCGGAGCCGCGCGGACGTCTACCGGCGTGGGGAGCGGGACGAGGACGGCCGGGAGATGGAAGTGCTCCTGCGTGACCTTGCCGCCCAGGTGGAGGGCGCGGAGAGGCCAGACCTGGTCCCGCTCGACCACGCCGTTCCGACGCTTCTGACCCCGATCCCCGGCTTGCCCGGCCAGCCGGCCTTGGGCGTGTTGATTCTGGTGCGCGCCCCCCAGCGCCCCGGTTTCGATGGGCACGAGCGGCACCTGGCGGCAGCAGTGGCGAACCTCCTTTCGGCCCGCCTCCGAATGCCCTGAGTCATTTCTGACACTCCTGCGGCTGAAGCCTTTGGGCTTTACGGCCATTATTGCAACCTGCCTGTAGCCTAATCTTTTGTTAGGATCTGGCCGATACTGGGGCATTAAATGGTATATTTATCATAGAAAAATCCTGCGGAGCGAAACATCTGCCATGACGGAACAAAGCGGCCACAGCAACTCTGATGAAAATTTCCACATCAATGTTTCCGCCACCCCGGAGAACGTGGGGAAAGCGCGCCATGCAGTCGCCGAGTTCCTGCACCGCCGGGCATGGGAGGCGGACGACGCCGACGCCCTGCTGCTGGCGGTGGGCGAAGCCTGCAACAATGCTGTCAACTACGGCGGGCGCGGCGCCGCCGACCCCTGCTTTTCCGTCTCCTGCCGGCCGCTCAGCGCGCGGTGCCTCCAAGTGGATGTCCGCAACCAGGGCAACGGCTTCCACCCGGACCTGGACGAATGCGGGCTGATGCCGGCCTCCGAGTTCGCCACGCATGGGCGCGGTTTTGGCCTGATGCTGGCCCTGGTGGACGACGTCGAGGTCTTGTCCGACGGCGAAAACACGGTCGTTCGCCTGACCAAGTCGAAAATCGCTTGATATTTTTTTGGCTGGTCGGCTGAATCCGGGTTTTTTCCGGTTTTTCCTGGTATAATGTCAGCGAAGCCGGGTTTCCCCCGGCCATCTTCCATCGTCAACATCGGTTCGACGCCCTCCTCTACGTCTTCCTCGGCTCCTTCGGCTTTATTTCCGTCGTGTCTTTGAATTCTTTCCGTGAAGGCTTCACTGATTGCGCGAGGAACTCTGAACGCGAAAGGAGCCATTCCCTTATGGCAACCAAACTCTACGTCGGCAACCTGAGCTATCAGACCAACGACCAGTCCCTGCACGATCTCTTCTCCGAAGCCGGCAGCGTCTCCAGCGCGCAGGTCGTCACCGACCGCGACACAGGCCAGTCCCGTGGCTTCGGCTTCGTCGAGATGTCCACCGAGGCCGAGGCCCAGGCGGCGATCTCCGCCCTGAACGGCCGCAACGTGGACGGCCGCGCCCTGGCCGTCAACGAGTCCCGCCCGCGTGAAGGCGGCGGTGGCGGCGGCAGCCGTGGCGGCGGCGGTGGCTACGGCGGTGGTGGCGGCGGTCGCAGCGGCGGCGGCGGCGGCTACGGCGGCGGCGGTGGCGGCAGCCGCTACTAAGATCGCACGAAGCGCGACCGGTCCTGTCTGGGCCGGTCGCGTTTCTTTTTTGCTCCTTGGCTCGATCGCATGAAGACGTGAAGAAAGGCAGGGATGACACGATGGCAAAAGCAGTGATTCAAGATTTGACCAGTGGCTCCATGGAGGGCACTTTCGAGGAGGCCCTGATCTCCGTCCAGAACTACGGGTTTTCGCAGTCCGTGTTCGAGGTGGAGCGGCTCGCGGACCCGAAAGCCGGGGCCGCCGGAAAGGCCGAGGCCGGCGAAGTCGCTGTCCTGCGCCCGAGCGCGACCCCGCTCCAGTATCTGCTGATGAAGCCCGGCGACCAGGTGCGCTGCCTGGGACTCCGGAAAACTGCCTCGGGCGGACCGGGCCTGTACCGCATCCGTCGCATGGCGGAGGGCCTGGGCCGGAAGACCATGACCGAACGGACCTGATCAGGATCTGACAGGTCAAAGGGAGACGAGCAATGGGTGACAAACGCAAACCTCTGAAGAAGAAAAAAGACTCGGCCGTCGCTGCCAAGCCTGTGACCGTCGAGGCAAAGCCCTCGGCCGCAGCTGGCCCGAAAAAGGATGCCAAGTAGCAGAAAGATCGAAGGTCGGCGGGGCTGGAAAAGCACCGCCGACCTTTCGCAGTTTCGCGGACCACTTCGCGGACCACTTCGCAGGCCACACTTGCGCGGGCCAGAGTGGGTATAATGACGCACGAAACGCGCACACGGCGCGCAGTGAGGCGCTATGGCTGACCACCCGACATCCGACTCCGGCCCAAACTCTGTAACCCCGAACTCTGCAACCCCAGGTTCCCAATCTTTCAACCTCGATGCCCGTCGCCCGACCGGAAGACCCGTCTTCGAGTCCAGCCTGCTGCCCGAGCGGAAGCGCCGCCGGTTCTCGCCTTGGCTGGTCATCCCCGGCCTGCTGGCCGTGCTTGTCGCTATCCTTTATCTCCTGATCTTCGGACCCAAGCCGCGCCGGGTCGTGAACACGGCAGGCGCGGTCGTCTACGCCTGCGATGCCGGCTCGCCCGGCGTCACCCATCTGTGGAGCACCCCTATGGGCGGCGGGTTGGCCCGCCCGCTTTCCTCGGGGGCGAGTGCCGACTCTTCGCCCGCTTTCTCCGCCGACGGCAACCAGATCGCGTTCCTTTCCAGCCGCGTGGGCGGCCAAAACCAGGTCTGGGTGATGGACGGCGACGGCAAAAACCCCCTCCAGGTGACGCGGGAGGGGGGCGCAAAGGCCCAGCCCACCTTCGCGCCGGGCAGCAATGCCCTGCTCGCCTTCCTTTCCGGCGCCTCCCTCGCCGTTCTAAATGTCGGCAAGGGAGACGCCTCCGTCATCCTGCCGCCCCCCGCCGGTCAAGCCGCCCACCCCGACTCTTCCGACACCACGGACACCCCCCAGGTCCAGACGGCGGCCTCCACAGTGACGTCCTTCGCCTGGCAGCCCTCCGCCCCCGACACGACCGATCCCGGCCTGGCCGCCGTCCTGGACACGGGGGGCGTGGAAGCGCTGGCCGTCCTGCCGACCCTCAGCGCCCCGCCGCGCCTGACCCAGAACGACAAGGCCGACGGCCCGCCCCTTGCCGCTGCCGATGACATCGAGGTCGCTTGGGCGCCCGACGGGTCGAAGATCGCCGTCGCGCTGCTCCATGTGGCCGGTCTGGCCGACAATCAGAAGGCCTCCGGCCTGATCGTGCTGGATGCGCGGGGGAATTTGCTGCGTGACGCTCAGGGGGGCACGCCCCGCCCCATTTTCGCGGTGCGCGACCCCGCGCTCGGCCCGCAGAATCCGGTTTACTCGCCGGACGGGAGTTTGATTGCCTTCGAGATGTGGCGCCAGACCGACCTTGCCAGCCGCACCCGTCTGGGCCTTTCTTTGATCCCTGCGGGTGGCGGTTCGCCCAAACTCATCGCCAAAGGCGATGCCGGGGCGGCCCAGTTCTCGCGCGATGGCGGCTTGATATTCTTTCTCCAGCGCCGCGCCGACGGCGGGCATGACCTCATGCGGACGGGCGTTGACGGGACCGGGCTGACGCGGCTCTCTGACGGCAGATCCGATGTTACCGGCTTCACCCTTTCGCCGCAGGCCATCAAGCCATGAGGAAAGCTTGCGGCGATCCTCGCCTTCTTGCAAAGGACAACGGCCTGTGGTATACTGGGAGACATTCAGAAAGTGACCCAGTCGTGCCTTCGCCGCCAGCCCGTTGTCTGCGCCGATGAACCCATTCTTGGAACACCTGCCCTGGCGTGTGGCGTCCCTCGCCGGTCTGATGGTGGGTGCAATCAGCCTCGCCACCGGCGCAGACGCTTGGGCCTGCCTACTGCGTGTCGGGGCTGCTTTTTTCCTGTTCGGCCTGTTCGGCCTGGGCCTGCGGGCCGTGCTGCGGCAGAGCGCCGCCGCTGCGCCGCCCCCGCCCGCCGCGGACCCACACGCGGCAGACCAACGGGGTCAGCGCTTCGACCAGACGACGCCCCCGGATGAGGTCGGCCGCAATGCCCCCGCCTCTCCCAATTCGAACGATGTGAAATAATCTATGACAACCGCACCCACCGTCAACCTCCCAGACCTCTGGAAGCGATTCAAGCAGCGCAAAGAACAGAAGGCGCGCGACCAGATCATCAACCACTACGCTTACCTCGTCAAGATCACGGCGGGCCGCGTCGTGACTAGTCTGCCGCCGAACCTCGAGCGCGACGACTTGGTGAGCGCAGGCGTTATGGGCCTCATCAAAGCCGTGGACCAGTTTGACGTCACCCGGCAGGTGAAGTTCGAGACCTACGCCATCGCTCTGATTCGCGGCGCCATCCTGGAAATGCTGCGCGAGGAGGACTGGGTGCCGCGCTCGGTCCGCGACAACGTCAAGGCCCTGGAGCGCACCTACTATCAGCTCGAAGTCAAGCTGGGCCGTCCTGCCACCGAGGAAGAAGTCGCGACCGAGATGGGGCTGACCGAGGCCGAGCTGCTGAAAGTCCTGGTCAACACCAGCCGCGCCAATGTCCTCTCCCTCGACGACATGATCATGGGCGGCGGCAGCAGCGACGGCGAGCGCCTGCACCTCGCCGACGTCCTTCAGGACGAGAATGCGAACGTCGCCGCCGACGTCGAGATGACGGCCATGAAGACCTCGCTTGGCGCAGGCATTGACCGCCTGCCCGACCGCGAGCGCCTGGTCATCTCCCTCTACTACTACGAGGGCCTGACCTTCAAGGAGATCGGCAAAGTCCTCACCGTCTCCGAATCGCGCGTCTACCAGCTCCACACCCAGGCCGTGTTGCGCCTGCGCGGCTACCTCCAGCGCGACACGCCGCTGTTCCAGAAGAATTAGCGAAAAGCGCGAAAGTCTCCCTCATTCATGTGGGAGATGGAGAGCGCAGCATCTTGGGCTTCATTGGGGTTCCGAAGACATCCTCTCTCCGTTGTTTTCGTGATATAACTGATGTTACGCAGGCATTGCGAGAGCTGAGCCGAGAGCCGAGCCGAGAGCCGAGTGGTTGAAAACCACTCGCTAGGATAAGCGTCCTGCGGACGATAATACCGAGGCCGGACGATAATACCGAGGCCGGACGATAAGACCGAGGCCGGATGTCCTTGTCCCCAGGGGGTCCTCTCCTGGGACTGAGTTCTCTGTCCGAAGGACACCGTTCCTAGCGAGTGGTTTTCAAC
>JANOOM010000677.1:0-9224 GCA_031421335.1 Armatimonadota bacterium | reverse complement strand
CGAGAGCAGCGAAAGGCGCCTCATCGGACGGCTCCCGTGTTTCTTCCTCTTCGGTGTCAGCATTGATGGCGTGGACTGCGCCCTTATCAAGCGGCGAAGGCAAATAGTTGATGACGGCATCAAGCAGCGGCTGAACGCCCTTATTCTTGTAGGCCGAGCCGCACAAGATGGGGACAATGTCCAGGCTGATGGTCGCCTTGCGGATCGCCCCCTTGAGTTCGGCGGCCGTGATCGGCTCTTCCATCAGGAACTTCTCGATGAGCTGGTCGTCGGTCTCGGCCACCTTCTCGATCATCTGCGCGCGGTACTTGGCCGCTTCCTCTTGCAGGTTGGCGGGGATGTCTACGACCTCGAAAACCTTGCCGTCATCGCCCTTGTAGACGATGGCCTTGTTTTCGACGAGGTCAATGACGCCGCTGAATTCTTGCTCTGCCCCAATGGGGATTTGCAGGATGACGGCGTTTGCACCCAGGCGGTCCACGATGGTGCCGACGGCAAAGTAGAAGTCAGCGCCGGTGCGGTCCATCTTGTTGACGAAGCACATGCGCGGGACTTTGTACTTAGTGGCCTGACGCCAAACTGTTTCGGACTGCGGCTGGACACCAGCGACGGCGTCGAACAGTGCAACCACACCGTCAAGGACGCGCAGAGACCGCTCGACTTCGACAGTGAAGTCAACGTGGCCCGGCGTGTCGATGATATTGATGCGGTGCGTGCTCTCGCGCCCGCCTTCTTTGGCCTTGATGGGATCGTTGCTCGGCTCAAGGCCCCAGAAGCATGTGGTGGCAGCACTAGTGATCGTGATGCCGCGCTCCTGCTCCTGCTCCATCCAGTCCATCGTCGCCGCACCCTCATGTACCTCGCCGATCTTGTAAGAGCGGCCGGTGTAGTACAGGATGCGCTCGGTACAAGTGGTCTTGCCGGCGTCAATATGGGCGGCGATGCCGATATTGCGAGTTTTTTCCAGGCTATATTCGCGTGCCATAATTTGCTGCTTCCAATCCCCCGACCCCAAAGACTTGGTTCCAGTGCGGCCGGGGGGCCTTATTGCTTACTAGAACCGATAATGCGCGAACGCCTTGTTTGCGTCCGCCATCTTATGCTTCTCTTCGCGCTGCCGCACGGCTGCGCCGGTATTGTTCGCGGCATCGGTCAGCTCGGCGGTCAAGCGGTCTATCATCGTTTTGCCGTTACGTCGGCGCGCGGCGGAAACCAACCATCGCAGAGCAAGTGAGGTCTTCCGGTCGGCCCGGATCTCCATCGGTACCTGGTAGGTGGCGCCACCGACGCGTCGGGGTTTGACTTCCACCTGCGGCATGACGTTCCGAACAGCCTGCTCGAAGATCTCGATGCCCTTGCGGCCGGTCTTCGACTCGATCCCATCCATCGCATGATAGAAGATCGACTCCGACAGGCTCTTTTTGCCGTCCAGCATCATCCGGTTGACGAACCGGGTCACTAGGCGGTTATGGTAAACGGGATCGGGCAGGATCACACGTTTCTTGGCAGGTCCTTTACGCGGCATCTCTTGTTCTCCTAATTCCTATCGCTTCTTGCCGGCCGTGGCGGGGGCGCCCGGCTTAGGCCGCTTGGTGCCATACTTGGAGCGGCTGCTCTTACGGTCCTTGGTGCCCTGCGTGTCCAGCGTGCCACGGACGACGTGGTAGCGGACACCCGGCAGGTCCTTGACGCGTCCGCCGCGGATCAGCACGACGCTGTGTTCCTGGAGGTTGTGTCCGATGCCCGGGATATAGGCCGTCACTTCCGTGCCGGGGCTTTTCCGCCCCGACGAGGTCAAGCGCACACGCGCGATCTTGCGGAGGGCCGAGTTTGGCTTCTTCGGCGAAACCGTGCGGACCACGAGGCAGACGCCGCGCTTCTGCGGGTTACCCTTCATGGCGGGCGCTTTGCTCTTCTTCAGGGTGCGCTTGCGGCCCTTACGTACTAACTGGCTGATCGTCGGCATGGCGACTTAGGTCCTTTCGGGTTCATTCCTCACCGGCGACCGGTGGTAAAAGCAAGCGGCACAAAAACACCCCGTCTGCCGCAAGGATCACACAAGGTGGCGGCACGGGGCGCGGCGACATCACAAATGACGATTGTGTTTCTGTTCCAGCTCAGACCCCGCACGGGAACGAGTCCTGGCGGATAAAATGAGAAGCTGGCCGATGCCCCCTTGCTCGCGATCTATTCGCGCACCTTGCGGTGCGTCGAATTTCTCTGAAAACAACCTCCCTATTATACTGCCGCGTAAGCCTAATGTCAAGTGTTTCGTTTGCGGATATGAAAAATCATCATAGTGGGCAAGTAGGTATAATGGTGGCGGAGGCATTGTCTTTACATAACCTACAGTGACTTCACCTTGCGGGCGCTTAAAGAGCAGTTTGGCATCACAGCAGCAAATGCCGACGATCTGTTTGGAGAAGTGCCGCCCATCCCCGCCAGCGACTTCTTCCGCACACTGCTCAAGAGGCACCTGTCCACCGTGAGCGGCCTCGGGTCTGAACGAGATGAGGGAGCGAAGCGCGCACCGGGTCACCATCTTTTCCGGGGCCGAGTTCAGTGTGGGCGCGGCCCAGGGACTGTGCGGTTTTTGCGACTTCCTCGTATCGCGGTCGCCGACGATGCTGACCGCCCCCGTGCTTGCCGTCATCGAGGCCAAGCGGGAGGACCTGATGGCGGGCGTCGCCCAGTGCATCGCAGATGTGGACAAGACACTCGGCATCCTGAGCCACAGGACCCTCTAGAGACTACCCACCGGCAGATGGGGCCGAGAAGTGATAAGTGCCTGACTGAAGTTCATAGACCGCGCAGCCAGGTTCTACCCGCCTCCGCACGATGCCCATACCTGCCCCGATCTCTTGGCCCTCTTCCGTCACCGCGCGGGCGTCCCGCGTCGGCAGCCACGCGGTCGCGGTGGTGTTAGTGGGGACGGTGACGTTCCATAGGAGCCGCCCGCCGCTGACCTTCCAGTCACTGACGATCATCCCCTGGGCACTGTTATAGGTGGCACGTGCCATAGTCAGGCCTGGGCCGGGGTGCGGATGCAGAAGGATGTGCTGGTAGCCCGGTCGATTTGGGTCGGTGTCTATGCCGGCGACGTCCTGATACAGCCACTGCCCGACTGACCCGAGCGAGTAGTGGTTGAACGAGTTCATGCCGGGGTCCTGGAAACCTTTTTCTTTGGTGTAGCCATCCCAGCGCTCCCAGATCGTCGTCGCGCCCTGGCGGATGGAGTAACCCCACGATGGGAACGTGTCTTGGAGGAGCAGGCGGTAAGCGATGTCATTATGACCGGTCTCAGAAAGAACGGGGCAGAGGTAGCCGACGCCGACGAAGCCAGTCGAAAGGTGGTTTTTCCGGGCCACGATGTTGTCCGCCAGGCGCTGTGCAGCGGCGGGGCGCAGTGTATGCGGCAGCAGACCGAAGCGCAGGGCCAGGACGTAAACCGTCTGCGTGTCGCCCTTGATACGACCCTCGGGTGAGACATAGGCGGCATCGAAGGCACTTCGAATGTGGGCGAACAGGCTGTTGTAGTGCGCCGCCTCCCGGGTGCGGCCCAGGGCGCGCGCCATGCGAGCCATCAGGAAAGCGTCGTAAGCATAGTAGGCCGTCCCCAGGACCTCTTTCGGGGTGTTGGCAGAGATGGAGAGCCAGTCGCCGAAGTCATTGTTGCGGCGCTGTAGCCACAGTCCGTTCGGGTTTTTGGACGTGATGTAATCCATCCAGCGGTTCATAGCGCCCCAGTGCTGCCGTAAGACCCGCGTGTCCCCGTAAGCCTGATACACGGTCCAGGGGACGATGACGCCGGCATCGCCCCAGGCGGGCGCCCCATCCGACTGGTCCACGATGCGCGGCGAGACATCGGAAAAGCCGCCCTCAGCGGACTGCCCATCGCCCACGGACCTGATCCAGTCTTCGTAAAAGCCGGCCACATCGCGGTTATAAGTCGCCGTGCGCGCAAATATCTGGGCATCCCCCATCCAGCCCAGGCGCTCGTCCCGCTGCGGGCAATCCGTCGGCACACCCACGAAATTGCCGCGCTGGCCCCAAACGATATTGTGCTGGAGCTTCCTGACGAGCGGGCTGGAACAAGTAAAGGTCCCCGTCGGCGGCGTATCGGAGCCGACGACACAGCCGATCAGAGCATCCGGGCGCGGCGTGCCGGGATAGCCGGTCACTTCGACATACCGGAAGCCGTGAAAGGTGAAATGCGGCTCCCAGATCTCGTAGGCTCCCCCACCCCGGCAGATATAAGTGTCGGTCGCGTGTGCCGAGCGCAAGTTGGTCGTGTAGAGGGTGCCGTTGGGGTTCAGCACCTCGCCGAAGCGCATCTTGACCCGTGTTCCCGCCGCGCCTCGGACCCTAAGCCGCGCCCATCCGACCATGTTCTGGCCGATGTCGAAGAGGTAGGTCCCCGGAGCGGGACGCAGGACGCGGCGGGTCGGCATATACTGGGTGACGCGGATTGGCGGGCCGAGCGGGGCAACCAGCGCGGCCGGGCCGTTCGGCTCGTCAATCGCCCCGTAGACGGCGCGGCGGATGACGAGCTTGCCGGGCGCCTCGCCCGGCCCAGGAATGTGCAGGGTCTCGCCCTCTCTCACCGTCCGCGTATGTGCCGCGCCGCCCAGCGTGTACTGCACGCGCAGAAACTTCACAGTGTTGTAAGCGGGGTCCCCGCCGAGGCTGTTGCCGGCGGTTACAGACAGCGTATTGCCCTCGACGAGCGCGGTCAGCGACGGCGTCACTGAGACCTGCTTGGCAGGGGAACCCGTGACAGGAGTGGAAACCGGCAGCCAACTCGCCGCTGACCCGCCTGGCCGGTCCCAGTCGGCCAATTCCGCGCGGGCGTCATACTCTTCGCCTTGAAGCATGTCCGAGTAAGTGATCGGGCCGGTCCGCCCGCGCCAATTCCTGCTGGTGGCGACGACCTGGCGCGTGCCGTCCGTATACTCGATGTTGATCTGGAGCCGCAATGCGGGCTGGGTGCCGTACAAGTTCCGCTGGCGCGCGAACCCGACGTAGCCGCAGTACCAGCCGTCCCCGAGGACCGCACCAACCATGTTGGCTCCTCGGCGAAGCGCCCCAGTGACATCGTAAGCCTGGTACTCGATCCGCTTGCGGTAATCGGTCCAGCCCGGCGCGAGCAGGGCGTTCCCGACTTTGGCGCCGTTGAGGTGCAACTCATACAGGCCACGGGCGGTGGCAAAGACTGTCGCCTGTTTCACTGCTTTATTGATCGTGAACGCCCGGCGCACATAGGGGCACGGGGGCAGAGTGTTCCCATCGATCTTGGTGTCGCGCGGCGTCCGGGCCGTGATCCACTGTCCCTTCCAGTCGGACGGCTTGAGCAGCCCCATCTGCCAGAAGCCTTGCGCGGCGCGCGGCGCGCTTTTTCCGTCCTTGTCCCAGACGGACACGCGCCACCAGTACCGCTGGTCGGACCGCAGGGTGCGTCCGTTGTACTCGACATCGGTGGAGCGCGCCGAGGCGACCTTTCCACTGTCCCACAAGATGCCACGGCCCGAAGCGAGGGCGGCCACGCTACCCGCAACAATGATCCTGTAGGCGCTCTGACGCTGACCGCGCGTGTCCGACTGGAGCTGCCAGCTTAAACGCGGGTGGGCGGCATCAATGCCGAGCGAGTTTTCTTTGTATTCGCAGCGGGGATGGGCGGCTCGGAGGACAGAGTCGGCGTGGGCGAGGGGGGCAGCGAGCGCCATCACGGCGAGCGCGCAGGGGAACAAGCTGAACTTCATAAGACTTTGTGGAACCTTCCAGGCGGGGACAAGGAGAAAGGCACATCCGAGTATTACATGGGTCTCCGCCATTATGTAGTTCGACCTATCCGCGTGGAGTCCTGCTTTTGCACCGAGACAAGAAAAAGCCCCCGCAGTCACCGAAGTGGCGGCGGGGGCAGTGTCGGTATTAGATGGCCGACTCGGCTTCACTGTCAATCGTCGGCTCGTCCGCGCCGCCGACGAGCTGCTCGCGCTCGGCCAGCAGCGACAGGCTCTCGCCCGCCGTGCCGGTCGCCTCGCGGATGACCGCCAGGTCCTCGTCGTCAAGGTCGCGTTCCAGGGTCGCCGTGCCGTTCCCGTTCGTCCGGCCTGCACCGACTTGGGCATACCGGCCCGCCGAATCAATGCCTTCCAGCTTCGGCTCCAGATTGCGGTACTGCGGCAGGCCCGTCCCGGCCGGGATGAGGCGCCCGATGATGACGTTCTCCTTCAGGCCAATCAGCGCGTCCTTCTTGCCGCGCACAGCCGCTTCGGTCAGCACGCGGGTCGTCTTCTGGAACGAGGCTGCCGACAGGAACGAGTCCGTTGCCAGGCTCGCCTCGGTGATGCCGAGCAGCAGCCAGTCCGCCGTCGCCTCCGTGCCGGGCGTTTCCAGCTCGGAGACGCGCTTGTTGGCGTCAATGAACTCGAACTTGTCCACCATCTGGCCCGGCAGGAACTCCGAGTCACCGGCATTCTTGATGCGGCGCTTTCGCAGCATCTGGCGCGCGATGACCTCGATGTGCTTGTCGTTGATATCCACGCCCTGTGACTTGTACACAGCCTGGATCTCGCGGACGACGTAGTTCTGCACGCCCCGAATGCCCTGGAGGTCGAGCACCTTCTGCGGGTCGAGCGGGCCTTCCGTCAGGCGGGCGCCCGCCTCGACGATGTCCCCCTGCTTCACCTGGAGCTGGCCCCGGTAGGGGACCAGGATGGCCTTGCGGATCTTGATCTCGGTGATCCCGGCTTCTTTCATCTTTTTGATGTGCTTGTCGGTGATTTCGGTCCCCGCCGTCAGCGTTTCGGGGATCTCCGTCGCGCGCTTGGCCGCCGAGGGCGTCATGCCTTCGGTGTCCGCGTGCGGCCCCAGATAGAGGTCCTCCGCCAGCGTTTCCCCGCTGAGTGCCGTGCCGGTCGTCTCCTCGATGGCATAAGGCGTGTGGATGATGACGCGCCGCAGGCCCTTTAGCTCGATCTCCGCCACAATGCCGGCGAACTCGGTGACAATGGCCTGTCCCTTGGGCTTCCGGGCCTCGAACAGCTCGACGACCCGCAGCAGGCCGCCGACCTGGTCTTCCAGCACCTTCAGGACCGCCTGGACAGCGCGGACGCGCTCGCGGTCAACGCCGGTCGCGGTCGTTGCCTGTGTCTCCTCGTTCGGTTCCAGCGAGACCAGGCCGCGCGAGATGTCGTTGTGCAGCTCCTTGAGCGCTTCCTGCTTCCGGGCGCGGACGTTGGCGACGCCGGTCAGCTGCTTCTGCGCGATGCCCCCCGAGTGGAAGGTCCGCATCGTAAGCTGTGTCCCCGGCTCCCCGATGGACTGAGCGGCGATGATGCCTACGGCAACGCCCGGCTCGACCAGCTTGGAATTCGCAAGGTCCAGGCCGTAGCAGCGCGCGCAGATGCCCATCCGAAGCTCGCAGGTGAATGGGCTGCGGACGGCGATGCGCTTGAGCTTCGCGCCGAACTCGATCTCCCGCGACAGATCCTGCGTGATCAGCTCACCCTTGGCGACGACCGTTTCGCTGGCCTTGGGATGGCCCTCCGGGTAGAGGATGTCTTCCAGGGCGAAGCGGCCATAGATCCGCAGGTTCAGCGGCTCGACGACCTCGTTGCCGTCCCGGATCTCCTCTTGATAGATGCCAAGTTCCGTGCCGCAGTCGTCGGCGCGGACGATGACCTCCTGCGAGACGTCCACCAGGCGGCGCGTCAGGTAGCCGGCGTCCGCCGTCCGCAGGGCGGTGTCAGCCAGGCCCTTCCGGGCGCCGTGCGTGGAGACGAAGTATTCCAGAACGCTCAGGCCCTCATGGAAGTTCGACTTCACCGGCAGGTCTTCGATCATGTTGCCGAACGGATCGGACATGACGCCGCGCATCCCCGACAACTGCGTGATCTGGCCCCGCGTACCACGCGCATTGGAGTCGGTGAACATGAAGATCGGGTTGGTCGGCTTGATCGTCTCGAAGATCGCCTCGCCGACGTCCTTGGCCGCCTTCTGCCACTGCTCCAGGACGCGTTCCTTGCGCTCGCCACCAGTGATCAGGCCTTTCTGGTAGTTCTTGTTCAAGTCGCGCACCGACTTCTCGGTCCGCTCCAGGATCTGGTTGCGCTCTTCGGGCACTTCCATGTCGGTGATCGCGACGGTCATACCCGCCTTGGTCGCCTCCTGGAAGCCTAATGCCTTCATCTCGTCCAGGAGCTGGATCGTGCGCGAGTCGCCATTCATGCGGTGGCACTGCGCGATGATCGCGCCCAGGTCCTTCTTGCCAAACCCGTTGCCCTTGTATTCCTTCTTGGCGAAGGTGTCGTCCAGCATCTTGTAGATGAACGGGTGCATGTTGTCAGGCATGATGTCCGTGAACAGCATCCGCCCTGCCGTCGTTCGCCGAACTGTCTTGGTGCCGTCCCCGTTGGGGAAGGCGACGTCCAGGCCCTCCTGCAAGTCAAGCTGGCCGGTCGCATACGCGAGCTGGGCGTCGTTTTTGCTGCCGAAGGCGTCGAAGCGCGGCTCGCCCGGCTTCATCACGGTCATGAAGTAGGCGCCCAGCACCATGTCCTGGGCCGGGGCCACGATTGGGCGACCGTCGGCGGGCGAGAACAGGTTGTGCGTGGACAGCATCAGGATGCGCGCCTCGGCCTGCGCCGAAGCCGACAGCGGCACATGGACCGCCATCTGGTCGCCGTCGAAGTCTGCGTTGAAGGCGGTGCAGACCAGCGGGTGGACCTGAATGGCCTTGCCGTCCACCAAGACCGGCTCAAACGCCTGGATGCCCAGACGGTGCAGCGTCGGGGCGCGGTTCAGAAGGACCGGGTGCTCCCGGACGACTTCTTCCAGGGCGTCCCAGACTTCCGGCTTGAGCTTATCAATCATGCGCTTGGCCGTCTTGATGTTGCTCGTGTAGCCGCGCTCGACCAGGGCCTTCATGACGAACGGCTTGAACAGCTCGATCGCCATCTCTTTGGGCAGGCCACACTGGTGCAGCAGCAGGCGAGGACCGACCACGATGACCGAACGGCCCGAGTAGTCTACGCGCTTGCCCAGCAGGTTCTTGCGGAACCGGCCTTCCTTGCCCTTGAGCATATCCGACAGCGACTTCAGTGGCCGGTTGTTGGAGCCGACCACGGGCCGCGTCCGGCGCCCGTTGTCGATCAGGGCATCTACGGCCTCTTGGAGCAGCCGCTTCTCGTGGTTGACGATGCTCTCCGGGGCACGGATCTCGG
>JANOOM010000676.1:0-1694 GCA_031421335.1 Armatimonadota bacterium | reverse complement strand
GGTCGGCACTTGTGCCGGGGTGGGTTCATTTGACAAACCTCCGCAAAAGTGCTATCCTTGCCTTAGGCAAGCAACCCGGCATGCGCGGCGACTCTTATGACTAAACCTCTCGGCACTTTCTCGCTCGTTCTGCACTCCCATATCCCCTACGTCCTCGCGCACGGGCGGTCGCCGCACGGCACCGACTGGCTCTCCGAGGCCGCTGCCGAGACCTACCTGCCCCTGCTGGATGCCTGCCACCGGCTCGTCGCCGAGGGCCTGTCTCCCAAGATCACCCTGGGCCTGACGCCCGTACTCGTCGAGCAGCTCCGCGACCCCAGCTTCCAGGACGAGCTTTCAAGCTATCTTCGCGGCAAGGCGGACGCGGCGCGGGCGAACCAGGAACAGTTCCGCCGGGACGGGGACTACCACCGCGCCTATCTCGCCCGCTACTGGGAGGACTGGTACGCCGGTGGCCTCGCCAACTTCGAGGGCAGATATGGCCGCGACATCGTCGGTGCATTCGCCGCCCTCCAGGACGCCGGGCATGTCGAGATCATCACCAGCAGCGCGACCCACGGCTATTCAGCCCTGCTGTCCCAGGACACCAGTCTCCAGGCCCAGGTGAAGACCGGCATCCAGGCGTATGAGCGCCACTTCGGGCGCCGCCCGCGCGGCTACTGGCTGCCCGAGTGCGCCTACCGCCCTCGCTACCACTGGGCGCCGCCCGTCGCCGTGCCGGACGTGCCGCGCACGCCGGTTCTGCGGAAGGGGACCGACGAGTTCCTGGCCGAGAACGGCATCGAATATTTCTTCGTCGAGGGCAGCCTGCTGCACGGCGGCGAGGCTTTAGGGGTCTACGCCGACAAGTTCGGGCCGCTCAAAGAGATCTACAAGCAGTTCCAGAAGGAGACGGTGACAGTCGAGTACCGGCCCTACACCACCTACCGGCCCTATCTGGTGGACTCGTCGGGGCTGCTGGAACATCCGAAACTGGCCGTCTTCGGGCGGGACGCGGCGACGGGGCAGCAGGTCTGGAGCGGCGAGCACGGCTATCCAGGTGACGAGTGGTATCTAGAGTTCCACAAAAAGTTTGTCATGGAAAAGGAAAAATCTCTGGGCCTACGCTACTGGCGCATCAGCCCCGACAAGGCCGACATGGACGCCAAGCGCCCCTACGAACCCCACCAGGCCGAAGCGCGGGCGCAGGAACACGCCGCCCATTTCGTGCCCTTGGTGAAAGACGTCCTGCGGGCGCAGGCCGACCCGAAGGCCATCATCACCGCCGTTTACGACACGGAGCTGTTCGGCCACTGGTGGTTTGAAGGGCCGCAGTTCCTATATCACGCGTTAAGGCAGATGGCGCTCGACCCCGAGATCATGCTCCAGACCGTCGGCGAGTATCTGGACGACAATCCCGCCACCCTGCCCGTCACCCTGCCGGAAGGGTCCTGGGGGGAAGGCGGCTTCCACTACATCTGGCTCAACGAGCAGACGGCCTGGTCGTGGAAGCTGGTCTACGAGGTCGAGAGGGAGATGTCTGCCCTCGCCCGCGAGTGGGGCGACAGCCCCGCCGCCGCGCCCGCTCTGAAGCAGGCGGCCCGCGAGGCCCTGCTGCTGATGGCCTCCGACTGGCAGTTCTGCATCTCGACGGGCGGCGCCAAGGACTACTCCGAAGTCCGCCTGCGGAATCACTACGACAACTTTCAGGCGCT
>JANOOM010000675.1:0-2927 GCA_031421335.1 Armatimonadota bacterium | reverse complement strand
GTGGTTTTCAACCACTCGTCATGGACCCAGTCACGGGACATATCGTTACGGGCCTCGTTATGGGACGTGCAGGCCCTGCTTCCCGCCCTGCGCCTGATTATGTGATTGAACCTGATTATGCGCCTGAAGCGGCGTCAGCACCAACATACTGCCGATGGAAGTCACCAGCAGGAGGCCGAGCATGACCCAGAAGAAGACTTGCGGGCGTCGGAAACGGGGAAAGGCTTTGTACAGCAGGATGGTCACTTACTCATCATTTGCTGCTCTCCATTGCCGGATAGCGGTTATCGCTCTGTTCTGATACCGATAGACACCGCGTTACGCCGTGTGCCTTTACTTCTCCTCTGCACCCTCGTAATGCACCCAGCGCGAAGCCCGCATCTGCAGGGCGGTGAAGCCCAGAATGATCAGGAACAGCACCCAGGCCAGGGCGCTGGCGTAGCCCATCTTGAGGAACTGGAAGGCGTTCTCGTAGAGGTACAGAACGTAGAACAGGGTCGCGTTATTCGGCCCACCCTGCGTCATGACGAACCCCTGCGTGAAGACCTGGAACGAGCCGATGACGCCGATGATGAGCGTGAAGAAGATCGTCGGTGTCAGCAGCGGCAGGGTCACATGACGGAATCGCTGCCAGACCGTCGCGCCGTCGAGCGAGGCGGCCTCGTAGTAGGACTGCGGGATGCCTTGCAGGCCCGCCAAATAGATCACCATGCCGCCACCGATGCCCCACAGGCTCATCATGATCAGGCTGCCCAGGGCCGTCTTTTCGGACCCGAGCCAGTTGACGTAGCCCTTAGACGGGTCGGTCAGGCCCAAGGCACGTAAAGCGGGGTTCAGGTGCAGGGCGCCCAGAATCTGGTTCAGCAGGCCGCTTTCGGGATTGAACAAGCGCAGCCAGATCAGGGACGCGGCGACGACCGAGGCTACGGAGGGCAGATAAAAGAGCGTGCGGAAGACGGACTGGCCGCGTATCTTGGTGTTCAGCAGCAGAGCCAGGCCCAGTGACCCGGCGACGCCCAGCGGGACCGAGAAGGCGGTGTAGATGAGGGTCGCGCGCAGACTCTTCCAAAACCGGTCGTCGCCGGCCATCTCGGCGAAGTTGCCCAGGCCCACCCAGCGGGCCGGCCCGATCATATCCCATGACGAAAAGGCCAGCAGGAGCGAGACCAGCATCGGCCCGAGCAGGAAGATGGCCGCGCCGATCAGCCAGGGCGAGATGAACAAGTAGCCCGCCCGCGCTTCCTCCCGCGACCCGACCTTGCGGCCCGCCCGCAGGTCTTTCCGCGCCCCCTGCCACACCCAGGCGACGAGCAGCAGTGTGACCGAAATCATGCCGACCACCCCCAGGCCCCAGTTCAGGCGGGGATGGTAGGGGGGATGGTTCAGCGCGTCGAGCTTCGCCTGTGCGGGCGGCTGGAACTGCCGAACGGCCTCGGCCGCCGTCAGGGTGCCGTTCCAAACCAGTTGCAGCTTGGGCGTGATGATCGCGCTGAGTTCGATCCACTTGGGGCTGAGGACCTGGAAGTGGATATATGGCACCTCCTGGATAGTCAACTTGCGGTTCCGTGGGCGCTCGTTATCCAGCCACAGCGGAGAGTTCGCGAGGCGGGCGAGGGCGGGCTGGGCGAGGCCGCTCTTCGCCAGGTTGCTCAGGCCGATTGGCCCGGCCAGGTACTTGACCAGATCCCACGACTCCTGCTTGTGCTTGCTCGACGCCCCAATGGCATAGCCGGACCAGCCGGTCTGGACGCCGTGCTGGCCGGTTGGACCGGCGGGAAAGGGCGCGATGTCCCAGTCGAAGCCGCTGATCTCGGTGCGGAAGCGCGGCACCTCCCAGATGCCACTGACGTACATGGCGATCTTCCCCTGCGCGAACAGCTCGTGCGGGCCGACGCCGGACGAGGCCAGCTCGATGGCCGAGGGCGACACGTTATACTTGCCCATCAGGTCCTGCGTGAGCTGGATGGCGTTGACCACGCGCGGGTCGTCGTACAGCAGCTTCGTCGGGTGAAAGACGTCGTCCACGACGGACGCGCCCGACGAGTAGATGAAGTTGTCCATCGTCCAACTGCTATCGCCCGCCGAGTACCCATAGACGGCGTCGCCGCCGCTCGCGGCGCGGCGAGTGAGCTTCTGGGCGATATTCAGAAAGTCCTTATCGCCACGCTCGGGGTGCGGCTGATAATCCCAGCGCCAGGACCCGTCCGGGTACGGCAGCTTTGCTTGATCGAACAGCGTCTTGTTATAATAAACCAGGCCGATCGGGGCGATGTCGCGCGGCAGGGCGTAGAGCTTGTCCGTGCTCTTGTCCCCACTGCTGAACGCGCGGATGAGCTTCGGGTAGTAGCCGGCAAGATTGACGGACGGGTCGCGCCGCACCCAGGGCTTGAGGTCCATCAGCATGCCCTGGCTGGCGAAGGCGGCGTAGTTGTCGCCGCAGAAGATGACGTCGGGGGTCAGCCCCGCGGCCTGTTCCAGCAGCAGCTTTTGGACATACTCGTCCCCGCTCGCCGTCACGCGCTCGCCGTGAACGGTGACGCCGGGGTGGGCGGCTTCGAAGGCGTCAATGGTCTTCTGGATGATGGCGATCTCTTTGAAGTCGCCCCAATAGCGGAAGCGGAGGACGACGGGGGGCGTGTCGGCGCGCGCAGGGGGCGGCGCGGCGGGGGCAAGCATGAGGAAGACGAGGAGCAGGCAGAATATGGTGGTGTAGATCTTGTTCATGGGGAGAGTGGCTCATTTGAAGGGGGCGAAAATGGCCCGCGCCCTTATGATACCTGAATCGGTCTGATTTGCGTTCAAGGGCGTTGGGACTGCGGTGTCGGGCCTGCCGTTGGGACCACGGTGTTGGGACCATGCCGTTGGGACCATGCCAAAAATTGCAAGAAAATTCGACAACTCTCTGTTGGGCCGCTGATCGCTGAGAC
>JANOOM010000674.1:0-1642 GCA_031421335.1 Armatimonadota bacterium | reverse complement strand
CCGCAGAACGTCAGCCGGACCGTCAACGCCTACCTTGCCTTCCGGGCCGCCCTGCGCGCCGTCCGCGACTTCAACGGGGAACACGGCGACATCATCCAGACGCTGCTCGTCCCCGGCTTGGGGACGGACAACGGCTTCATGCCGCCTCTGAGGGCCGCCCGCCAGATGCGCGCCGCCTATGACCAGGTGATGCTGGGCGCGGCGCCCAATCTAGATATTTCACTGGACGCGGGCGCGGACAGCGACGACAAAAGCAAGCTGCGGGCCAGCGAGGCGAAGCCGCCGGCTTGATCCCATGACAGACCAGCAAGACCAGTTCAGCCGCGACCTCCTCGCCTGGTACGACATTGCCAAGCGCGACCTCCCCTGGCGCCGGCTTGCCCACGACCCCTACGCCGTCTGGGTATCGGAGATCATGTTGCAGCAGACGACGGTGGCCGCCGTCATCCCCTTCTACAACAAGTGGATGGCGCGGTTCCCGACCGTGCAGTCGCTTGCCGAAGCGCCTTTAGATGACGTGCTGAAGTATTGGGCGGGGCTGGGGTACTATGCGCGCGCCCGGAACCTGCACAAAGGGGCGGCAGTGGCCGTGGCCGAGCACGGTGGGCAAGTGCCCGCCGACCCCAAGACGCTGCTGTCTCTGCCGGGCATCGGGCGGTACACGGCGGGGGCCATTCTATCCATCGCCTTCAACCAGGAAGCGCCCATCGTGGACGCGAACGTCATCCGGGTTTTGTCGCGCGTCCATGCCGTGACCGGCGACCCCAAGACGTCGGCGGCGACATCGGCCGAGCTTTGGCGGCTGGCCGAAGAAGCCATCCCCAAGGGCAGGGCAGGGGACTTCAACCAGGCGATGATGGAGCTGGGCGCGCTGGTCTGCGAGCCGGGGGCGCCGAAGTGCGGGACGTGCCCGGTCAGCGCCGGATGCAAGGCGCGTTCCCTGGGCGACCCAACGCTGTTCCCGCAGTTCGTCAACGTTAAGAAGTGGCTGGACGTGGAAGATGTGTCGGTCGCCATTCGGAACGGGGCAGGCGAAGTGCTCCTAGTCCAGCGGCCCCCGGAACTCAGCCTGTGGGGTGGCCTTTGGGAGATGCCCCGCGCGACCCGCCAGGACGGCGAGGGCTTGGAAGAGTGCGCGGCGCGGGCGGCGAGCGAGAGCGTCGGCGTCGCGGTACGGGCGTCCGCGCCGTTCGGGGCGGTCAAGCACGCCGTCGCCAACCGGCGCATCACGCTGCACGGCTATGAGGCCGGCTACGAGGCGGGCGGGGCCGACGCGACTGCCCCGCGTCCCGTCGGCTGTGCCCGCCTGGCCTGGGTGACGCGCGAGACGCTGGCTGACTACGCGGTGGCGACGCCGCAGGTGAAGCTGGCCGACCTGCTGTGGCGGCATGAGACGCAGGGGCGGCTGGAGTTCTAAAGGAGGCTGGGTTACAGCGTCGTTAGCCAGCCACGGTGTTCGGACCACGGTGTTGGGACCACGGTGTTCGGACCATGCCGTTGAGACCATGCCATAAATGGCACGGCTACGCGGCGCAGACGCCAGCAATCCCACGCTTCGCGGGGATAGGAATTCATCCGAGTGCCGCGAAGCGGTACTTCCCGGCGTCCTCGCCACGTAGCCGTGCCATTTATGGCATGGTCC
>JANOOM010000673.1:0-5104 GCA_031421335.1 Armatimonadota bacterium | reverse complement strand
CCCGCGCCCGCCGCGCTTGGAAGACACCGACAAGCACGTCCAAGTGATCTTCAATGGCGTGGTCATCGCCGACACGCGCCGCGCCAAGCGCGTCCTGGAAACCAGCCACCCGCCGGTCTACTACCTGCCGCCCGAAGACGTCCGCTTGGAGCATTTCGTCCCCGCGCCGGGCCAGTCCTACTGCGAGTGGAAGGGCATGGCGGGCTATTACACGATTACGGTGGGCGACAAAGAGGCGACCGGTGCCGCCTGGTATTACCCAGATCCGACCCCTTCCTTCGCCCCTTTACGGAACTATATCGCCCTGTACCCCGGCCGCATGGACGCCTGTTTCGTGGACGAGGAGCGCGTCACGCCCCAGCCGGGCCTTTTCTACGGCGGCTGGATCACTTCGGACATCGTCGGCCCCTTCAAGGGCGAGCCGGGCACGATGGGCTGGTAAGCACGTTTCAGACGGGAAAAGGCCCGCGCGTTTGCGCGGGCCTTTCGATTGTCACATTCCCCGGTGCGGCTGCATCTCGTCCTCGATCGTGCGACGCAGCTCCATTAGCCGGACAGCGTACTGCTCCAGTGCCGTTTCCTCCTCCGTCTGGGGCGCCCACGGCGTCACCTCGACAGATTTGCCTTCATCGTCCATGGCGACGAAGATGATGATGCAGTGCGTCGTCTCTTGAAAGTGTCCGTCCCGAGGGTCACCCGCGCTGACGTCCACCGCGACGTGCATGCTGGTCCGGCCCGTGTAGATGATGCGCGCCCGCACCTCCACCATGTTCCCAATCAGAATGGGCTTATGAAAACGGATGCCGCCGACATAGAGCGTCACGCAGTAGTGCCCGCTCCACCCGACCGCGCAGGCGTAGCCGGCCTGGTCAATCCATTTCATCACCGCCCCGCCATGCACCTTGCCGCCAAAGTTCATGTCCGTCGGCTCCGCCAGGAACCGCAGGGTCGTCTCGTGTGGACGCTCAGTAGCCAATAATGCCCTCTTTTACGCGGAACGACCGAACTGCCTCATTGCTGCACCGGTTCTCACTTCTTCGGCTCAACGTGCTTCTGTTCAGCCTGTTGTAGCAACTTGACCGCCTGGGCGTATCGCTCTTCCCTCTCGTCCCAAAGTTCCGAGCGGTTGGTTTTACCCTTGACTTTGGGTGGCGCCGTGCTCTTGATCTCCTCGTACCGCCGGGGCGAGTGGATAACGCTTAGGCAGTTGCGACAAAGATTGGCAGGCGGTGAGAATGCCTTCATTTCAGCGTTCCGCGAGTTCAAAGCGAACACCGGCTAGGCGCAGGTATTCGGCTTCGAGTTCCGCCTCCGCAGGCTCGGCGAACCGAACATCGTAAACGTCGGGCGAGTCGTCTTCAGGTATCATTCAGCGGCGACCACGCCTGTTTCCGTCTCACTCAGCTTCGCGGACGGCCAAGCGTTGGGCAGGCCGCGCTTGGCCCTCTGCTCCGCGAGGTACTGAGCCATCGGCTTTTCCCGACCGGCTTCCGCCGCCGCCATCGCATTGCTGACGGCCGCCCCGGTCTCCTCGTCTTCTCGCGCCTGCGCTTCTAGCGTCCGGGCAAGGAGAGCGTCAACGAGAGTGTCGAGGTCCTTACCTTCCTGCTGCGCTTTCGCCAGCAGCATTGCTCCGGTCGCTGGGTTGAGAGTGATTGTCATAGTCATGGCGGCTCCTCTAGGAGACAGTATACCCGGCGGCGCTACGGCGTCACCGGCTCCCACTTCTTCGTCTCCGCCGACTTCGCGATGGCGTCCAGCAGCACGTTGTTCAGATACCCGTCGCGGAAGCTCGGGGTGGGGTTCTCGCCCTTGCCGATGGCCGTGAAGGCGTCGAACAGAAGGTTCGTGAAGGTGTGCTCGTAGCCGATGTTGTGGGCGGCGGGCCAGTAGTGGCCCGTGTAGCGGTCCTGGCCGGCCGTGACGGTGACGGTGCGGAAGCCGTGCGTTCCGGCGTGGGTGTCCTCGGTGTAGATCTCCAGCTCGTTGGGGCGCTCGGCGTTGAACACCAAACTCCCTTTGCTGCCGTTGATCTCGAAGCGGTTGTGGTTCTTGCGGCCCAGAGCGAACCGGGTGGCCTCGAACGTGCCCAGCGCGCCGTTCTCAAAGCGGGCAAGGGCCAGCGAGGCGTCGTCCACGTCCACGACGCCCATGACGTCGGAAGCGGTGCCGCCCAGGCGGTCGTTGGACTCGCCCAGTTCCGGGCGCTCCTTGATGAAGGTCTCCATCAGCCCGCTGACTTCGGAAATCTCGCCGACGAGAAAGCGGGCGGTGTCCAGGCAGTGGGCGAGCAGGTCGCCGTGCGAGCCGCTGCCGGCCGTGCCTTTCTTGAGCCGCCAGACCAGGGGGAATTGAGGGTCCACGATCCAGTCTTGCAGGAAGAGCGCGCGCCAGTGGTAGATCTTGCCGATGTAGCCCTCGTCAATGAGCTGCTTCGCGAACGAGACGGCGGGGTTCGCGCGGTAGTTGAAGAAGACGAGGTGTCGAACGCCCGCTTTCTCAACGGCATCCAGTATCCGCCGAGCTTCCGCCGCTGAGTTCCCCAAGGGCTTCTCGCAGAAGACGTGCTTGCCGGCCTCGGCGGCGGCGACGGCGATCTCGGCGTGCATGTTGCCTGGCGCCCCGATGTCAATGATGTCAATGTCGTCGCGGGCGATCAGCCGGCGCCAGTCGGTCTCGTGGCCCTGCCAGCCGAAGGTCTCGGCGGCCTTGCGGACACCGGCCTCGTCGCGCCCGCACAGAGCCTTCATTACGGGCTTGACTTCGAGGTCGGGGAAGAACCGGCCGACCTGCCGATAGGCGTTGGAGTGCGCCTTGCCCATGAACTTGTAGCCGACCATGCCTACGTTGAGCGTCTTTGCCGTCATGTGAAACCTCCTGGGTGCGTGTCGCGGGTCAAAGAGAAGAGGCCCGCCGAAACGGGTTCGGCGGGCCGGGGGAAGCCGCTCAGGGCGCGGGCGGGGGCGCGGAGCGGAAGCGGGGAGCCAGGCGAGGGTCTTGGGGCGGGGCGGGCGCGAACGTCGGGGCGTCCCCGAGATAGTCCACGATCTTGGCCCGGCTGCGCAGGCCCTGGACGTAGGGCGGGATGGCCTGCTGGATCTGCTGGGTGCGGGCGGCGGCGGCGGCGGCCGCGAACCGCTTGGCGTCGGCGGGCGTCGGGGCGTCGCTTGTGCTTTCCACCATGATCAGGTGGTAGCCGAACTGCGACTTCACCGGGGCGGGCGTGACCTCGCCCTGTTTGAGCGCGAGCGCGGCCTTCAGGAAGACGGGGTCGAATGGCGCGGAGGCGTCATAGACGCCCGGCAGGTCGCCGCCATTGCCCTTGCCGGAGGGGTCCTCGGTGTACTTGTTGGCGACGTCCACGAAGCTCACGCCCTGCTTCAGCTCGGCCTGCGCCTTGGCGATGATCGCGAGTGCCTCGGCGTCGGTGTGTGGCTTGGAAGCGGGACCGACCGGGACCGTGGCAATCAGCAGGTGGCGGATATGGTATTTGACCGTACCCGAGGCCGAGGGCAGCGTCTTGCCGACCAGAGCCTCCACCCGCAGCTCGGTGGCGAGCTGCTGCTTGTAGGAGGCCAGCGTGAGGTGACGCTGCACCAGCAGGGAGTCCAGGGTGCCGCCGCCGCCCCGCGCGGCGTACTGCGCGCGCAGATCGGTCAGCTTGGCGTTCACCTGGGCGGGCGAGACGACGATGTGCTGCCGTGCGGCCTCCTGGTTGACCAGCTTGATGAGGATCATTTGGCCGACGACCTGCGCCCCGTATGCCTTCAGGGCCTCTTTGGCGACCTCGGGCTTTGTGATCTTTTCGCCGTTGACGATGGCGGCAATGCCCGCCGGGGCGACCCCGGCCGGGGCGGGGGCGGCCTGCTGCACCGCGGAGGGCGGCGGGGGCGGCGGCGGCATGGAAGAGTCCGGGACCAGCGGGGCCTGCGCCAGGGCGGCGGGAGCGGAGGCGATCATCAGGGCGACGGCGATCGGCCAGCGCGAGAAGCGACGTGTCAAAATAAGAGTAACCCCTTTCGCGGCGCGTCGCTTTGGTGGGCGGAAGACGCGCCGCCGTTTCCTACAGAAATCGTGTCCCCTTATGTTACAACAAAAGACCGCCGCCGTCAAGGCTTTGCCCCGCCAGGGCCAGTAGGAATGCTGTTTTTGCGCCGAATTGGGCGGGTTGGCATGATGCCTGCATGGAAGAGAGATGTCCCAAGACACCATTTTCTTCTCCGGGTTTGATTCCCGAAAGGCAGTACCATCTATGAACATCTCGAAGACGCTCAGCGGCCTACTCGCTAGCACGGCCCTGACCCTTAGCGCGGCGGGCGCGAGCCTTGCCTGGTCCGTGCCGGTCGGCACGACGACGGTGTCGAGCTGCACCCAGAACGGCACCCTGAGCAACGGCAGCCTATTCACACTCTACACCAACATCTACCAGACGGGCGACCTGTACACGACGCAGTACGATCTGAGGAACGTCAACGACGAGGCGGGCCTGACCACCATGGCCGCGAACTTCAGCTACGCGGGCACCGGCGACATGAAGATCTTCTTCGGCGACGCCCCCAACGCGGGCGGCATCGTCTACCACGACGGCAATGTCGGGACGGGAACGGGCAGCACGTTCGGCAGCCCGGTCAAGAACAACGGCAGCATTGATTACAACACGCACGCGCCGACCATGGAAGCCTACACCCAGAACGGCCAGGTCGTGTGGCAGACCCTGGGCGCCCCCCTGAAGTCGGGCCAGGACGCCGTCTCGCAGCTCGGCTTCAACGGCCACGACCAGTACGGCTCCTTCGGCTACCTGTACGTCCAGACGAAGAGCGCGCCGGTGCAGAACTCCATCTACGTCGCAGACAAGAACGGCGCCTACGGCAGCGTCACCGACTGCGCCGGTGCCCCCTGCCACGGGTTGCCGCCCGCCGCCGTGCCCGAGCCGGGTCCGATCGCCTCGATGGGCCTGGGCGGCCTGGGCGTCGTCGGGCTGCTCCTGCGCGCCCGCAAGCGGACGGTGAAGGCGGCGTAGGCCGGACCTAACCCCGCGACAAGTCGCGACCCTTCCCTGTTAGGGAAGGGTGAGGACAAAGACGCACATGAGATAGCCCCCGCC
>JANOOM010000672.1:0-12855 GCA_031421335.1 Armatimonadota bacterium | reverse complement strand
GTGTCTGGAACTTCGTAAGTGCCGCCCCGCTGGCTGGGGCCGACTTCACGCGTGATTGGCATGGCTTCGTTGCTTTCTGAACCCACCCCGGCACGAGTGCCGGGGTGGGTCTCTACAAACTCCCCGACTGCCGCAGCATACCGCCGTCTATGTAATAAGTGCTGCCGGTAATGTAGGCGGCATCGTCCGAGGCGAGAAACACGGCGAGGTTCGCGATCTCGACGGGCTTTCCCCAGCGGCCCACGGGGATCTCGGCCATCAGGGCACGCTCCATCTCGGGGTTCGCCTGGATGTCGGCGTCAATCGGGGTGTAGACCGCGCCCGGCCCGATGTTGTTGACCGTGATGCCGTGCGGGCCGAGTTCGACGGCGACCGTCCGCATCAGCATCCGCAGGCCGCCCTTGGAAGCGCAGTAGGGAGCGTTCGTCGGCATCGGTAGGTCCTGGTGGACGCTGGAAATGTTGATGATCCGGCCCGGCCCACCCTGCGTCATCATCTGTTTGGCGGCGGCCTGCATGCACAGGAACGGCCCGGTGAGGTTGACGGCGATGATCTTATTCCACTGGTCTAAAGGGAACTCGGTGATGGGGTGCTTGTACTCGATACCGGCATTGTTGACGAAGATGTCGAGTTTGCCGAACGTGCTGACGGCCTGACCCACGAGGTTCGCCACCTGGTCGGGCTGGGACACGTCCGCTTCCACCGCCAGGGCCTTGCCCCCGGCGCTCTGGATCTGGCTCACGGTGTCATCGGCAGTGCCGGGCTTGCCGACATAGTCCACGACCACCGAGGCGCCCTCGCGCGCCATGGTGATGGCGATGGCCTGGCCGATTCCGGACGCCGCGCCGGTGATGATGGCGACTTTGTTGTCGAGTTTCATGGAAAAGATGCTCCTTGTGATCGAAAGGGGTCAAGGGGATGGTGGCTATGCGAACGACTGCCGCCATGCCTGATCCAGGCCCGCCCGGCTGTCCCGGATGACCTGCTCCAGGTCGGTCTCCCAGAGCGCGCCCGGCACGCCGCGTGAGAATATCTCCACCGAGTAGGCGCCGCTGAACCCGGCCTCGCGGACGGCGCGCAGGAAGGCGGGCAGCGGGATCTCCCCCTGCCCAGGTATCAAGCGGTCTTCAAAGGAGCGCGGCGTCCGCCAGTCGCTAATCTGCACGACGAAAATCCGGTCGCCGGCGTCCCAGATGGCATCCAGGATGTTCGCGTTCTGCCAGACGTTCCAGCAGTCCAGACAGATGCCGAATGCCTGGTGGTCCACGGCGCGGACGATCTCCATGGCCTGCGCCAGTGTCCAGACCGCCGTCTCGATGTTGACGATAGAGGCGTTCAGCGGCTCAAGCGCCACCCGCGCGCCGTGCTCGGCGGCGAAGGCGGCCAAGCCCTGATATTCCCGAATGGCCGCGTCCCATACGCGCTGCATGTCTCCCGCGGGCGGGATACCCGTGTTGGTGACAAACACCGCCGATGGCACAGCCGGGGCCAGCCGCGCGATTGTCCCCTTGAACAGCTCGATCCGCTCGCCAACGTCGAGCGGGGCGGGCTGGGAAAGGGAGGGGAACAGGGTGCGCGTGGCAGGCTGGATGGAGGTCACTTCGAGGCCGTGCGCGGCGGGCAGCGCGATCTGCTCCCGCCAGCGGGCGGGATCGAGTTTGGCCTCGCAGATCTCGATGGCTTTGACGCCGAGCCGTGCGTAAGTCTCCACGTCCTGTTCGAAAGTCCACGGCATCGTCGTGAACTCGCTGACGCCGAACTGATATTCCTGCATGAATCCCGCCGTTCTGACGCCTTTTGGCAGTCTCCCACAGTGTTTCCTGTGCCCCTTGTACCCAAATCACAGCGTTCCACTGCTTGCGGGGGACAAAAAAAGCCGCCAGGCCCACTGAGACGGGACTGGCGGCTCGGGGCCTCAGTTCTGCAAAGTTTAGTTCTGCAAAGTTTAGTTCTGCGCGGTTTAGTTCTGCACAGTGCCTCCCAGGGCACGCGCCAGCGAGTCTTGGTAGTTCTGGTAGCTCCGGGCCGCGCCCTGCGGGTCGCGCCGCAACAGACTCAGCATCCGCTGTTCCTGCGCCGCCTTGCCCAACTGCCCGGTCTGCTGGTAGACGCGCATGAGGTCCTGGTGATAGGCGGGTTCCAAGAACCTCTGGCTCCGCTGGTTCTCCATGATATTTGCCCGCTGCTGTAGGCTAAATAGCTGGGCGGCGCGGGCGGAGACCTGCTGCGCCTCTCCAGGCCGCCCCAGGCGGCCGTAGATCTGGGCCAGGACGTGCCGGGTCTCCACTTCGTAGGGGTCATCTGCCACCGAAGCCTGGGCTGCCCGTAGGGCCGCCGGGAGGCGGCCCTCGTCCAGCAGGATGGTTCCAAGCTGCCGCTCCGCCCCGGCCTGATGCGGCAGCAAGCGCGCCGCCTCGCCCGTCTGCGCTTCGGCCTCCGCCATCCGTGCGGGCGTGGGCATCTCCATCAGCAGACCGCCCAGCCGGTAATGGGCCACGGCGTCATCGGGGGCGGCCACGAGTCGGCGCCGCAGCAGCGACTCCGCCTCCGTTGGGCGGCCGTTTTTACGGAGCACTTCGGCGTAGTCGTCGTCGAAGTCGGTCCGCTCTGGAGCAAGCCGCGCCGCCGCCTGGAATGCACTCTCTGCCAGCCTCAGATCGGCGTCATGCTGGAGGTAGGCGTGGCCCAGCCCCGCCCATGCGGAAGCCGAGTCCGGTGCAAGCTGCGTCGTCCGCGCGAAGGCCTGGCGCGCATATTTCAGACCGGCCTCCTGCGAGTTCTGTCCCAAGCCCAACAGGGCAGGTGGCCACTCCGGGCGCAGGTCCAGGGCGGTGACGTACTCCAAACCGGCCTTACTCGTCAGGCCGCCGGCTTCCAGCGCCCGCGCGAGTGCTAGATGCGCGGCGGGCGAGCGCGGGGCTAACGCGGCGGCGTTCGTCAGTACGGCGCCGGCTTCGGGCAGGCGCCGATTCGTCAGCAGCGCCAGACCCCACAGCCGCTGAGCCTGGGCGTCTCCTGGCTCGTCCTGCGCCCACTTCTGGCGGGTGGCGAAGCCACTACGGTCGGGGTGCCGATGTCCCCACCAAGACATAGCGCCGTTCAAAAAACTGCCCTGCGTGTAAGTATCAGTCAGCGGCGCGGGACCGTCGGGACAGATCGCCTGGGCGACCTCGCGGGGGTCCGGGTTCGGCCCTAGCGCCTGGATGTGCGCCTGAGCGGCGTCGAGGGCGGGGGTGCCACCGGGGAGGGCGTTCTGCCCGAGGCGCAGGTCGGCGAGAGCGAGGGCGCTCTTTCCAGCGGCGGCCTGAGAGGCGGCCATTGTCTGGTAGATCAGCTCGGACCGCTCACCGACGGCGAGGGACCGCCGAAGCGCGTCGGCGGCCTGCGGGTCGTGCGCCTCGGCCAGTCTCGCCCCCAGCAGGGCGAGCAGGGGACCATCTTTGGGGGAATGGATGGCCCGCACTTCGAGCTGCGGCAGGGACGCTTCGCGCCGCACGGTCTCGTCCCAGGCGTCCGCCGCCCGCAGGCCCAGGGCGGCAATGGCCAGCGCCAGCGCGACGAACACGAGTGCCACTGGGCGCGAAAGGCGCCACCGCCGCAGGGATGTCCCTGCGGCGGTGGCGCCTTTGCTCTGTGCAATCGGTGTAGATTCGGTCATAGGAAGACTCGTTGCAGCCATCTCGGCAGCGCCTATTCCGGCTTGGTGACGTACCAGTAGTAGGGCGAGCCACCAGGATACTTAGCCGTCGGCTTGAAGCTCGTCTTCATAGACTTGACGTGTCCATCGTACCAGAGCACGTTGCAGGTGTCCGCATGACGCTTGTCGAAGTCGCCGTGGTCTCCATTGCCCTGCCACCCGCCGCCATTGTCCCACTGTACGCCATAGAACTGGCCGCCGGGAGAGTCTACCATCCCTGTATACCAGTTGTTATCCTGTGAACGCCCATCCGTCATCATGATCGTTTCCGTGGGGTTAGTCACTGCGGACAGTGGTGCCCCCTCACCGCCGTCATTTTTGCCTCCTGCGATACAACCGATGTATGTCCCGAAGTCCGGCGACATCACCGCGTTGTAGGCGTAGTCAGTTCCGCACGGCTCCCCACCGGGACAGCCCGTGCGGCTGATGATGTCGGGGTTAACGGCGACATCATCGGCAGTTGGCAGCCGCTTCCGGTTACTATCATTGTCGGCGTAATTGTCATTGTTCATGTGCGAGGTTTGGTCCGGGCAGGTGAAGACTTTGTAGCTCTTGACGAAAGGCCAGAGTAGCTGCGGGAAATGCACTCTCCTGCCAGTGCCATTGATCTGGGTGACATTGAATGCCCCCGAGTATATCTCGTCAGCGTCCTGGGAATACTGCGTCTCGGCGAGGCCGAGCTGTTTGAGGTTAGACGAGCAGGAGGCGCGGCGTGCATTTTCGCGGACCTTCTGGAAGACTGGGAACAGGATTGCGGCGAGGATCGCAATAATAGCGATGACGACGAGAAGCTCGATCAGCGTGAAGCCTTTGGCTCTACCCGCTCGGCCGGATTGCTTGCGTGTGAACATTGGGGGTTCCTTCTAAAAATCTCTAAGGGCTTAGTAGTGGTATGCGACTATCCTTTTCCTGACGACGGGGGGCCACTCATGCCCGCTGGCGGCACGCCCGGTTTAGACAGATCTTCGCCACCGGGGCCAGTTCGGCCGCCACTGACGAACTTCCAGCCGATGATGCCGAACAGCAGCACGGCGGCGGCGATGATGGCGACGATGATGAGCGGGCTTAATGGTTTGTTACCCATTGATATTCTCCTTTCTAGAGAGTTCGGTTTCGTTGTAGGTGCGAGATTGTCAGGGCGCCGGCCCCAGGGTCGTGCCCTGGAGGAACGTCACGGGCAGCACGCTCTGAATCGGGGCGGGCGTTTGATGGCTGATGAGCCGGTGCAGGATTTCCACCGCCACCTCGCCCATCGCGTCCAGGTCCACTGCGACGGAAGCCAGCGTGTGACTCGTCTTGGCGGGCCAGGGCAGGCCGTCATAGCCGACCAGTGAGAGTCGCTCCGGGACGGCGATGCCCAGAGCCTCGCACTGCTCCAAAATCTTGTAGCCTAGGTGGTCGTGCCAGCAGAAGAGGGCGGTCGGCGGGTCCGGCTCGTCCATCAAGAACTGCAACGCCGCCGCGCCGCCCGTCTCGTCGTTGCGGTCCGCCGGCACGACCCACCGCTCGGGCAGTGACACGCCCACCTCGGCGAGCTGGCCCCGCAGCAGGATGATCCGGTCGTGCGCGTCCGGGTGCGGCCCGAGGGCGGTCAGGGCAGCGACCCGGCGGTGCCCAAGGGCGGCGACGTTGCCGGCGACCTGCCGCATCCCGTCTGCCGTGTCACTCGTCACCGAAGACAGGACGCCGGCCCCGTCCGCCCCGCTCACCAGCACGACCGGCAGGCGCGACCTGCGGAGCAAGGGCAGCAGTGGGTCGCCGGCCTGGGGCGCGAAGAACAGCAGGCCGTCGCTGCGCCCGCCGTTCAGGGCGCGGTACATCTCCGCCGCCGACCGGCGGAAGTCGCAGGAGACGAGGACGTCGTAGCCCAGGGCGCCCCCGGCCCGCTCGACGGCGGCGAGGAGTCCATCCATGTAAGCATCGCGCCAGTCCCGATTGCGAAACCCGTTGAAGAACGACAGGACGTGCGTATGGCCCTGCTGGAGGGAGTGGGCCGTCAGGCTGGGCGCGAAGTCCATCTCGGCGGCGGCGGCGAGGACACGCGTGGCCACGTCCTTGGAGATGCGTCGCTCCTTCGACTTGCCCGCCAGCACGGCGGAGACCGTGCAGGGATGGACGCCGGACAGCTGGGCGATGTCGCTTAGCGTGACGCGCCGACTGGTTTTATTCGAACTCATCAGATCCAGACCAGGGCCGCTCTCGGCACCCTGCGGGCGATGCACAATCGCTTGTGCAGCGATAAATGATTGTAACACGTTCCCCTAATATTGTCAACAGCAATTTTCACCATCTTTTTCACGGTCTCCAGCCTCTGCCTTGACTTCTTCCGGTAACGTGCTACAATAGGGCCATTATGACGCACTCCTTTCGCCCCCTGGTGATAACGATCTCGCTCCTCGCCGGGTCGCTTGGAGCAGCCCACGCACAGACGCCGCTGACAACGGCGCAGGTCGTCTGCCATGGTGACAGCCTGACGCGGGGTGAGAACGCCTCCTCGGGCCTGGGGACGGCTGTAGGGACCACCTACCCCGCCGTGCTTGCCCGGACACTCGGCCCAGCCTGGCGCGTCACGAACGTGGGGACGGGCGGGTGGACACTCGATTTACTGGCTGGCGAAGCTCCGAGGAAGGTTGACCCCCTGTTCGACCCGCGTCTGGCCGTGAACGTGCTGATCATCTTCGGCGGCACCAACGATCTGGGCGGCGCGCACCGGAGTGCCGCCACGGCCTTCGGCAAGCTGACCGACTACTGCCGGGCGCGCAAGCGCGCGCACTCATGGCGCATCCTCGTCGTCACGCCGCCCGTCGCCGCCTACCCCGGCGTTTATCCCGCCGACTTCGACGCCCAGATGGTGAAATACGATGCCCTCATCCGCCGCGACTGGCGCTCGTTCGCCGACGGCATCGTTGACGTTCAGGCCGACTTCCGCCTGGGCGCGCCGGGCGCGGAACACAATCCGGCCTACTTCAGCGCCACCGACTTCACGCACCTGACGGACCTCGGCTATGCCATCGTCGGGCATGACGCCGCTGCCGCCGTGCGCCGGCTATCCGCGCACTCTCAGCACCCGGCGCCCCTATCAGCAAAGGCGATCAAAACTTATGGCACTTAAAGCGACTCCTCCACTCCGCATCCTCACCCTGGCGGCTCTGCTGACCGGGGGGCTGACGGTCGGCACCACCGTTCCAGCACAGGCGCAGGCGGCGAAGAAGATGGACCAGCTGCCGGCGGGCGCAAACGCGGCGCCCGAAATCAACGCCTTTCAGGACGTCGACGAGAAGCAGATGCCGCCGACTGGCGCGGTCCTGTTCATGGGCAGCTCCAGTATCCGGCTGTGGGACACCTTGGCGTCGGACTTTGCCGAAATCCCCGTCATCAACCGCGGCTTCGGCGGCTCGCTCATCCAGGGCAGCACGCTCTACGCCGACCGCATCGCCATCCCCTACAAGCCGAAAATGATCGTCCTCTGCGCGGGCACGAACGACCTCGCCTACGGCAACAAGGACCCTCAACAAGTCCTCCAAGACTACAAGAACTTCGTCGCCAAGATCCACGCCGCCCTGCCCGACACGCGCATCGTCTACCTCGCGATCAATCCAACCGTCGCGCGCTGGAAGCAAGAATCCAGGAACCTGGAAACGAACTTTCTCATCGAGAGGTTCAGCGTCAAGACGACTTCCAAGAGCGAGAAGCTGAGTTTCATTGACCCCCACCAGCAGCTTCTGACCGCCGACGATCAGCCCCAGCCGCGCCTTCTGAGGGCGGACGGCCTGCACTTCAACGCCGAAGGCTACAAAGTGTGGAAGTCGCTCATCAAGCCCCGAATTCTGGCACTGGCGGCGATGGAGGGGGTGAGGCGGTTGGACGTGCCGGAGGCTGTACCGATGAAGGCCATGCGATGAGCAGTGTCATTGCGTTTCCTTAGCGCGCTTGCTATAATGGCGCAACGGGGATATACTTATGGAACTGCGCTTTGAGTGGGATGAGGCTAAATCCCGAAGCAACCGAGACAAACACGGCGTCTCTTTTCCAGAAGCGGCCACTGTATTTGGCGACCCGCTTTCTGTCCTCATCCCGGACCCAATTCATTCCGAACAGGAAGAGCGTTTCGCGTTGCTCGGTCGGTACTAACGCCAGCGCCTACTTGTCGTGGTTCACACCGAGCGAGAAGGTGCGATTCGACTTATCAGCGCACGTCTCGCAACGGCGAAGGAACGAAAAGATTATGAAGAAGCCTGACTTGTCCTCTGAGCTGATTTCCCCCGAGGTCGGCCCTGACCCGGACATGCTAAACGAGTATGACTTCCGAGGGGGCAAGCGCGGTGTCTATGCCGAGCGTTACGCTCAGGGAACGAACCTCGTTGCACTTGCGCCGGATGTGGCAGCAGTGTTCCCCGACTCGGACTCCGTGAATGAGGCGCTCCGGACACTGGTTCGGGCCGCCCGCAGGAGTGTCAAACCAGGGCCACATAAAAGCCGCGAAATAGCATGACATGGAGAAGACAGAGGTAGGCATTTCTGACAGCCTTGACCAGATATTACAAGCTCTTGATGCAGCAGGTTTAGCCTTCTCGGTCATTGAGCCGGATGGCATCGCCCGTGGCTGGATGACAACGGAGCGAAACGTCAATCCAGATGGCTCGCTCGGGTTATGGTACGGCCTGAAACGTGAAGGGGAGCGCTTCCGGTTTGATGCGCCCGAAGATCAGGTTTTTGATGTTTACGAGGGTGAACACCGGATGCTACGTCTCGGAACGGAACAAGAAGTCAAAGCGTTTTTGCTGGGGAACTTGCTGGGCTTCACGGGTCTTGACGTCCCCGAGACGAAACAAGCAGTGCAGGAACTGACAGAAACTGATCCCTACCGGCGCGCTGCCGAATTGCACAAATCTGGGTGGTGTCCGATCTGGAACGATTGGCAGCATTACTTCACGGAGCGCCGGTCATAGCAACTCTGACATCGGGCAGAAGTCAGCGGCTCCCACCTTCCAGAAGCCGCTGAGTTTGTGTCCAGCCAGTCCGCCCCCGGTCCCCCACCCCCCGCCGGGCTTGACTTCCCCCGCCAACGTGATACAATGGGGACACTATGAACGACCCCAGCACCTCTTCGAGTTTCCATGACCTGCACCGCCCGCCCGACAGCCTCACCGTCTTCACCGAGACCGGGGCGCGGAAGCTTTCCGCCGCCTCCGGCGGGCGTTGGCAGGGCGACGACATTGAGGTCACCACTGTCACCGGCCCCGACAGTCTGCGCGTCTTGCTGTCCGCCCCCAAGTCTGCCGTCACGCACCTGCACCTGCGCTGGCGGTTTCGGGCGGAGGGCGTTCGCTTGATTCTGGGGGACGCCTGGGAGCGCGGCTACGGCGACCTGGAATGGCGCGGGGTGACGCCCGACCGCGTCCTGCCCTGGTACTGGGCCGCCTGGGACGGGCAGCAGACGCACGGCTACGGGGTCCGCACCCTGCCCAACGCTTTCGGCTTCTGGCAGGCCGATGGGGAGGGTGTCAGCCTGTGGGCGGACGTGCGGAGCGGGGCCGGCGGCGTGAAGCTCGGGGCGCGCGTCCTAGACGTCTGCGAAGTGCTGTGCCGGGCGGGTGTCGAGGGCGAGACGCCTTTTGAGGCTGTGCGCGCCTTCTGCCGGCAGATGTGTCCTGCGCCCTGCCTCCCCGACTATCCCGTCTATGGCCACAACGATTGGTACTACGCCTACGGCAACATTTCGGCCCCACAGGTGCGCGAGGACGCGCGGCGCGTCGTGGACTTGTCGCCGACTGGGGCGAACCGGCCGTATGCGGTCATTGACGCCGGGTGGTATCCGGGCGATAGTCTGGGCGGCTCGGACGGCGGCATCTGGGACCGGGGCAACGAGAAGTTCCCAGACATGCCCGCCCTAGCCGCCGAGATCACCCAAATCGGGGCGCGGCCCGGCCTATGGGTGCGCCCACTGACGGCAGCGCTGGACGCGCCTGACGGGTGGCGGCTGGCCCGTGACCGTCAATTCCTCGACCCGACCGTCCCCGAGGTGCGCGAAAAGATCACTTCCGACATCGCCCGGATCGCGGGCTGGGGGTACGGGCTGATCAAGCACGACTTCACCACGAACGACATCTTCGGGCGCTGGGGCTTCGACATGGGGGCGGCCCTGACGGACGACGGCTGGGCCTTCCGCGAGGGACAAGGGCGGACGACGGCCGAGGTGATCTTGGAGTTGTACCGGACCATCCGAACGGCGGCGGGCCGCGCGCTAATCGTCGGCTGCAACACGGTCGGGCACTTGTCGGCGGGGCTGTTCGAGATGAGCCGCATCGGCGACGACACCAGCGGGCAGGAGTGGGGGCGGACGCGCAAGATGGGCGTCAATTCCCTCGCCTTCCGGGCCGCCCAGAACGGCACGTTCTTTGTCGCCGACGCCGACTGCGTGGGCATCACGCAGGCCGTGCCGTGGGACCTCAACCGGCAGTGGCTGGACTTATTGGCGCGCAGCGGGACAATGACACTGGTCTCGCTCGACCCTGCCGCCCTCGGCCCCGATGAGGCGCGTGACCTGCGGGCCGCCTTCGTGCTGGCCTCCGAGGTGCAGCCTTTGGGCGAGCCTTTGGACTGGCAGGAGACACTGCTGCCCTGTCGGTGGCGCTTCGGGCACGAGGAAAAGCGCTATGATTGGGTGGGCGCGGAAGGGGTGTCGCTGTTTTGAAGACCCGTATGACAAGGGTTTTCTGCGGCCTGCTCCTTCTGCTGGCCGGGGCTGCTCAGGCGCAGTCCTTCGGCTCCCCAGTCGGCGAGAATGCGGCCGTGACGCCCACTAAAGATGGCCTCGCCGTCTCCTTCCAGCCCGCCGAGTGGCCCCATGTGCAGTGGTCGGCGGGTGCCGGCAAGTCTTGGGACTGGCGCGGCCACGCGACACTGGCCTTCAAGGCCCTAAACCCCGGCCCAGCCGTGATCAACTTCAGCGTCCGCATTGACGACGACCCAAAGGCGGACGGCGTCCAACACTGCCACACGGTCGGTGCCAGCCTGGGGGCCGGCCAGTCGGGCACGTTCATCGTGGACCTGGCCGCCCCGGACCCGAAGGCGACGATGGGCATGAACGGCGGCCCGCCCGCGCCCGGCCTCGCCGGGATGACGGCGATGACCGGCGGCGGCGTTGTGGATATTAGCCACATCACCGCGTTCCAGATCTTCCTGCACCGGCCCGCCGCCCCGCGCGCCCTGCGCTTCAGCCACCTGCGCCTCTTGCCGACCCTCCCGGCAGAGGACCTCTACAAAGGCATCGTGGACCGCTTCGGCCAGTATTCGCGGGCAAACTGGCCAGGCAAACTGCACTCGGCGGCAGAATTCACCGCCCGCCGCATCGCCGAGCAGGACGCGCTGGGCGCCGCGCCCGCCCTGCCGGGCCGCGACGTCTTCGGCGGCTGGGCGAATGGCCCGACTTTACCGCGTACCGGCTTCTTCACGACCACGCGGCGTGACGGGCGCTGGTGGCTGGTGACGCCGAACGGACACCTGTTTCTTTCCTGGGGCATTGACACGATGCAGATGGGCGGCAGCACCATCGTTGACCCGCGCGCCGCCTTGTTTTCCGGCCTCCCCGCCGCCGCCGACCCGCAAGCGCGGTTCTACGGACGGGCCGATTACATCCTGTACGGACCCTACAAGTCCGGCAAGACGTTCGACTTCTACCGGGCGAACCTGGAACGCAAGTACGGGCCGGATTACGAAAGTGCCTGGCGTCGGACGACGCTGGCCCGGCTCAGTTCGTGGGGCTTCAACACCGTCGGCAACTGGTCCGACGACGCTCTCGGCGAGGCCCGCGAGGTCCCCTATGTCGCCACCCTGGGCGTCGGGGGCGACCACGCCCGCGTTTCCTCCGGCTCAGACTACTGGGCCAAGATGCACGACCCCTTCGACCCGCAGTTCGCGCTCGACTGCGATGCTTCGTTCCGGGACAAAGCCACGCGGCTGAAGGGCGACGCCTGGTGCCTCGGCTACTTCGTGGACAACGAGCTGTCCTGGAGCGGCGGCGGCGCGGGCGGCGCCTACGGCCTGGCCTACGGCGCCCTGGCCGCGCCCGCCGGTCAGCCTGCCAAGGCCGCCTTCCTGGCGCAGCTTAAAGCCGAGTACGGCACGGCCCAGAAGCTGAACAACGCCTGGGGGACGGCGCTTGCGGGCTGGGATGCGCTGGACGGGCCGTATCAGGCGAGCCAAACACCTAACGAAGCGCAGAAGGCCGACATGGGCGCGTTCGTCCACGCTTTCGCCCACCGCTACTTCACGACCGTCCGCGATGCGCTCAAGAAGTACGATCCGAACCACCTGTATCTGGGCTGCCGCCTGGCGAACTACACGCCTGAAGTGGTCCGTGCCGCCGCCGCGGTCTGCGACGTCGTCTCCTTCAATATCTATGAGCCGCGCCTGGACCCGAAAACATGGGCGTTCACCCAAACCCTGAACAAGCCCTGCCTCATCGGCGAGTTCCATTTCGGCGCCTTAGATCGGGGCCTGTTCCACCCCGGACTGGTCTCGACGCCGAACCAGGCCGCCCGCGCGGCGATGTTTAAGGACTACGTCCGGTCGGTCACGGACAACCCCGCCTTCGTCGGCGCGCACTGGTTCCAGTACACAGACGAGCCGCTGACGGGCCGGGTGCTTGACGGCGAGAACTACAACATCGGCTTCGTTTCCGTCACCGACACCCCCTACCCCGAGATGGTGCGGGCGGCGCGGAGTGTTCTGGGGGAGGCGTATGGGCGACGTGGGACCTCTCCCCGCCGCGAGCGGCGACCCTCCCCTGTTAAGGGAGGGTGAGGAATAGCACAGGGAGCCTTCTGCGCTTGCCGCGATGTGGCTGGCAGTTCTCGGTGATGTCCTTGTGTTTGCCTGGGATGTTTGCTATAATGCCCTCCTACCTTTGGGATGGTTTATGAATTGGCGCGTAGGCAAGAGCCTCACAGGAATGAGGCTGGAAAATCGCCGGCCACAAGCGGAGCGCTTTTACTGGCTGACCGGTCCGATTTGGCTATCCATGCTCCTCTTGATGGGCCAACAGGTCATTGATACCTACCCGATTTCGCGGGAACATCGAGCGTTTTGGTCTCGTTCGCTCATTGCGTTTCTTTTTCGATTGGCAGTGGGACCCGGAAGGAGGGCGTGATAAATCG
>JANOOM010000671.1:0-5237 GCA_031421335.1 Armatimonadota bacterium | reverse complement strand
GAGCTGCTCTCCTTCGGCAACGTGCCGGAGGGCCAGACCCAGGAGCGCCAGGTGCAGCTGAGTGCCGCCATGGCCAAGTCCTTCGAGGGGATCAAGGTCGAGAGCGCCAGCCCCCTGTTCTCGGGCCGCCTCACGGCCCCCAATCCGGCGGGCGCGGCAGCCAGCCCGGTGCCCCCAGCAGTCGCCTCTCAAGCGGCCGTCCCGCCAATGGCCCTGCGCGGCCTGATCATCACCCTCAGCCCGCTGGCGCCCAGCGGCATCCAGCAAACCCAGATGACAACGGCTTTTATGTGGACAGCTACGAAGCGAACCCGCTCCGCGATCGTTGGGGGCCGATCCACGCACGGCCGATGCACCCCTCGTTTTACGATGCCACGCATCTGCGCCCGTCGCGCAGGGGCATCGAGTATCTACAGCAGATCTTCACGAACGCCCTGGGAGAAGCCGATCTGGAATACGTCCGCAACACGGCCTTCGCCCCCGGCATCCTTACACACCCTTATCATTCGCTGAACACCGATGTGGCCCGGCGGATTCGTTACATTGAGGCATAATACGATGGCAGCAGAGACCACAGACCAAATGACCGACCCGTCTCAAGATGTTCTCCGGGCCGTTCAGCGGCCTGCGCTGGACGTTTTCTTCTCACCGCGCAGCGTTGCCGTCATCGGAGCGACCGAGACCGTCGGCAGCGTGGGACGCACACTGCTGACGAACCTGATCGCCACCCCGTTCGGCGGCACGGTCTACCCGGTCAACCCCAAGCGCACCTCAGTCCTCGGTATCAAGGCCTACCCAAGCATCGGGCAGGTCCCCGATGCGGTGGATTTGGCCGTGATCGTCACCCCCGCGCCGAGCGTCCCGTCTATCATCCGCGAGTGCCGCGAGGCCGGTGTCCGGGGCGCGATCATCATCTCGGCCGGCTTCAAAGAGGCGGGTGCTCCCGGCGTGGAACTGGAACGGCAAGTCCTGGAAGAAGCGCGGCTGGGGCGGATGCGGATCGTCGGCCCGAACTGCCTGGGCGTCATGAGTCCTTTGACGGGTCTGAACGCTACATTCGCGCAGGCGATGGCCCGCCCCGGCAACGTCGCCTTCCTGTCCCAGAGCGGCGCCCTGCTGACTGCCGTGCTGGATTATGCCCTCCAAGAGCAGATCGGCTTTTCGGCGTTCGCCAGCGTCGGCTCGATGCTGGACGTCGGCTGGGGCGACCTGATTGATTATCTAGGCAACGACCCCCGGACGCAGAGCATCGTGATCTACATGGAGTCGGTCGGCAACGCGCGCGCGTTCCTTTCGGCGGCCCGCGAGGTCGCCTTGTCCAAGCCGATCCTCGTCATCAAGGCCGGTCGTACTAATGTCGGGGCCATGGCGGCGGCCTCGCACACCGGCGCTTTGACCGGCAGCGACGAGGTCTTGGACGCCGCCTTCGACCGGGTGGGTGTGCTGAGGGCCGACTCGATCTCGGAGGTGTTCGCGCTGACGGAGGCGCTCGCAAAGCAGCCCCGTCCGAAAGGGCCGCGCCTGACCATCCTCACGAACGCCGGAGGGCCGGGCGTACTGGCGACGGATGCCCTGGTCGCGGGCGGCGGCCGGCTTACGGACATCTCGCCCGCGACGATGGAGACTTTGAACGAGTTCCTACCCGCCCACTGGAGCCATAACAATCCCATTGACGTGCTCGGTGATGCCGGGCCGGAGCGTTACGCCCGCACACTGGAGGTTGCCGGCCATGACGAAAACAGCGACGGGCTTCTGGTCATCCTGACGCCCCAGGCGATGACGGACCCGACCCTGACGGCGGAACATTTGCGCCGCTATGGGCAGACCCTGGATAAACCCGTTCTCGCCTCTTGGATGGGCGGGGCGACGGTCGCCGCCGGCAACCAGATTCTCTCCAACGCCGGCATCCCGACATTCGCCTATCCGGACGAGGCGGCCCGCATCTTCAATGCCCTGTGGCGCTCTGCCGACAACCTGCGCGCGCTCTATGAGACGCCGGTCGCCCCGGCAGGCGAAGACATCGGGGCCGCCAGCGTTGCGGATGGGATCATCACCGCCGCGCGGGCGGCGGGACGGACACTGCTGACTGAAGCCGAGTCCAAGCAGATTTTAGCCGCCTATGGCATCCCCACGGTCCCCACGCGCATCGCCCGGAGCGCAGGCGGGGCCGCCGATATTGCGGCAGAGATGGGTTATCCCGTCGTCCTGAAACTGCACTCTGAGACCGTGACCCACAAGACCGATGTCGGCGGCGTCCAGCTCGATCTGACCGGGGAACAAGCGGTGCGCGACGCCTTCGAGGCAATTCGGGCGGGGGTGACGCAGGCCATGGGCGCGGAACACTTCCTGGGCGTGACCGTGCAGCCGATGGTGCATCTGGAGGGCTATGAGCTGATCCTCGGCGTCAGCCCCGACCCGCAGTTCGGCCCGGTCCTCCTGTTCGGGACGGGCGGGCAGCTCGTCGAGGTGTATGGAGATCGGGCGCTGGGCCTGCCGCCGCTGACGACCACGCTCGCCCGGCGCATGATGGCGCGCACCAAAATCTACCGCGCCCTTCAGGGTGTGCGGGGACGCCCGCCCGTCGACTTGCCCGCGCTGGAGGCGATCCTCGTCCGCTTCGCCCGGCTGGTCACGGAGCAGCCCTTGATCCGGGAGATGGATATCAACCCCCTGGTCGCCTCGCCCCAAGGCCTGCTCGCCCTGGACGCCCGCGTACTTCTGTACAGCGCCGAGGTCGGGGCCGACCAGGTGCCGCGCCCGGCGATCCGCCCATACCCGTCTCAGTACGCAGGCATGGCGGCGCTGAAGAACGGCGACACAGTCGCGATACGACCGATCCGTCCGGACGACGAGCAATCTCTCATCGCTTTCCACGAGTCTTTGTCGGAACAGAGCGTCTCGCAGCGCTACTTCCGCCCCTTCGCCCTCAGCCAGCGCATCACCCATGAACGCCTGGCCCGCATCGCCTTCAACGACTATGACCGCGAGATAGCGCTCGTGGCGCTGTCCGGCGACGAGATCATTGCCGTCGCGCGGTTGAGCAAGGCGAGCACATTGGCCGCTGACGCGGGCGAGTGGGAAGGGCGCGTCTCGCTGATCATCCGCGATGCTTCCCAGGGACAGGGGCTGGGAACAGAGATGCTCAGTCGCCTGCTGACCGTGGCCCGCGATGAGCACCTGGCCCGCGTCCGCGCCGACATCCTGGCCGCCAATGCTCCCATGCAGACCATCTGCCGCAAACTCGGCTTCACGCTTGGCCCGCCGCAGGGCTTACCAGGCGTCGTCTCCGCCGAGATCGCACTCGGCCTGGCCCATGCCTGAAAAGCTGTATTAAAAATGTGGATGAGTAGTGGGAGGGCGGGAGGACCCCGCTCGGATTGGAACCGTAGACAGGAGTCACAAGAGACAGGAGTCACAAGTGGCTGTTTTCAGGCGCCGCTCCAGCGTTAGGGTGGTAGCCCTTTGGCAAAGGAGTGTTCTTATGTGTGGCTTCTAGCCCCTGGCGCACGAAACCGGCCACCACTTGGGCATGTGCGCGTATCAGTATGACTACCTGTGAATTCTGCGACGTTTCATCTTCGGACACGCCGCCGGGAATATCCGTGATCATGTCGCTGATTTCTTTGTGCCGCCGGAAAATCTCGATGAAGATCGGGTCGTTCGGGCGGATATTGTTCCCCTGCTGCACCCGGATCTTCATTTCCCGTGCGTGGAGCCGGATGGCTCGCACGATTTCTGCGTCCTTGCTTGTGGTGATTGTACGCGCGCCTCGGGGGATTTTCTCGATCGTGAAGCGGATGCTGCCGTGGTTCAGCAGCAGCGCCATGATCGGGACCATGTCGGTGGATACTGTGTGGACTGATGCTTGATCTTTGCCGGCGCCGGGGGTCACGGTCGTTGAGGCTGGGGAGTGTGGCGCGGTTTCCTGGGCGGGCATCCCCCAGACGGAGGAACCGATGGCGATCAGCCCAGCCATGACGACACAAGCGAGGCAGCTTTGGAAGCTGCACCCTTTCTTCGGTCGCTTGGTCATGGCATGGTCCCCCATCGGTCCCAATCCTCCACCTACTTCTTCGGCTGCTTGTAGCATTCCAGGTTTGTGACGCCGCACGCACACGGGCCGCAGTCTTTGCTCCAGTCGGCCGCAGTCTTGATTGTGATCTTCATCTGGCAGTGCTGGCAGTTGAACGTGAAGGGGAGCTTCACGTCCGGCACGGCCTTCGAGGTCTTTGTGGCGGCCGCTTTCGTGTCCGGAGTGCAGACTTTCTTGCCGAAGGCGTTAGCCCCGGTCAGGGAACAAGCCAAAAGGCCGATCATCGCGATCATCAACAGTTTTTTCATTTCGTGTCCTTAACAGCAGCGAGCTGCTGTTCCCATGATTGCATAAAGGGCGCTTTCATGCCATCCGCGTTTCGGCCTATTGTGGGCCAGAAACTAAGATCAGAAACTAAGATCAGAGACTAAAACTGGATCAGGGCATAAACCGTGCTGGACCGATTACCGCCGTCCAGGACGCTTTCGCCCGACAGCCGCAGCGTGTGCTGGCTGAACGGATACCAGGTCACGGTCGCGACTGGATATTGGTCGTGGACCACGCCACGGATATATTCGTAGCGACCGGAAAGGGCCAAGGCGGGGGAGAGGACGTAGTCGGCCTGCGCCGAGAGGTGCTGCTGGTTTCCGTTGATGTCCCCGCCGACCGCACCGATCCCCAGCAAGGACAGTCGCGGCGTCATCTGGCGCGTCACAATAAGACCTTCCTGCGTCGCACTGCCGTCGCGGTAGGCGAACAGGCCGCCGGTGTTAAGGCCTTTGCGCTGGAACGCATGAACATAAGCGCCCTGCGGCGCATAGAGCCGCGTGTCCTGGTTGAGCGTGATGTGGCCGCCGAGCGCCATCCCGACATCCACATACAGGCCGTTCGCCGTCTTGCGCCCGCGATTGCTGAAGTACTCCAAGCTCACGGCGGGCGTGGACGAGTCCAGGGCGATGTTATCCACCGAGTCCGTCAGGGCCGCCGGCAGCCTCTGGGTCAAGCTGCTGATTCCGTTCCATTGGTAGTTGATCGGACTGAACTGACCGACCCGCACCGCCAGTCTCCCCTGGGTGCCGGCCAGTGGGACCGCGACCCAAGCCCCGTCCAGGAAACTCGGACGGACTCCATTATGCGACCCCGCGAGATAGTCAATCCAGTAGCCGCCTCCACGGCCCGTGGTGGGGCTGAAACCGCCTGCCGC
>JANOOM010000670.1:0-2447 GCA_031421335.1 Armatimonadota bacterium | reverse complement strand
GTACTCTAAGTGAATGACGCGCCGGTGGCGCGGGGATCGCGAGACCGAAGAAGCATGAAGCAGCCGCGGCCGCATCAACAATGCCCTGCCGCTCGGGACCGGGCAGGCGACGCTCATAACCTGCGCCCGCTGCCGCTGGATTTCCGGTGCCGTCAGCCTGCCGTCCCGATGGGAACCCGCGCCGTCTTTGGCCCCGCTGACGGTGCTGATGAGCGCGGCAACCGCGCGGGTCTCTAGGACCTCCGGCACAATGGTAAAGCCGTCGCTTTCCAGCGCTTCCATCACTTGTCCGCTCTTTCTAATGCGCTACAGGAGGGCGCAGCAAGCGGCGCCCCTACAGGACCAATCTCCGGCTGCGGAGCGGCTCTGACCAGCCAATCGGCCTCCCCTGAAGGCCGGTTCCGACCAGAGCTAATTCCTGTAGTCATCGAACTCCCGGAGGAGCCGATAACCACGCCCCCAGTGCCTCCCCTGACATTTGGCGACAGATACTGGCGTGACGACCGTGAAGCCGAAAATGTCCGCGCCCTTCACTCCGCCGCTGCCGATCCCTGCCTCCAACATGATTACGGCCCTGCGAGGCTTTCACGCCCCAAACTCCCCCGGAGGCCGCTGCCGGTGCCAGTCCGTCAGCTTCTGATACGCGACCCCCAGAGACAGCAGCGTCGCCTCGTCATACGCCGCGCCGACGAACTGCAGGCCCAGCGGTAGGTGCCCCGGCCCGAAACCCATCGGGACGCACAGGGCGGGCAGGCCGCACAGGTTGCCCATGCCGCCCAGACCCTGGTCGCTGCCGACGAAGTAATCGTCCAGAGACTCCGACAGCGGCGGGGCCACTTGAAGGTATCCTGGCGCCACCAGGGCGTCATACCCGCCGAAGAAGTCCGCCATCGCCCGCTGGCTCGCCGTGCGGATGCGGAGGCTGCGGACATAATCCACGCCCGGCACGACCAGCCCCGCCAAAAGTCCGCCCTGCTGCTCCTCGTCCACCAGCAGCGCCAGACGCGCCTTGTCGCGGATGACGGTCTCGAACGCGGCCGACCCTTCCACGCTGACGATCGTTCCCGCCGCCTCGCTCATCGGGATGTTGGGCAATGTGACATCGGACAAGACCGCGCCCAGGCCCGTCAGGATGCCCAGAGCGCCCTCGAAGGCCGTCTCGGTCTCCGGCTGCGCTTTATGGTTCTTGTCGTCCCTGCGGTAATCCGGCCGGACGACTCCGATCTTCATCCCCTTGACTCCGCGCAGGCGGCCCCGGCGGAACTTGCTGTCATCCGAAGTGGTCGCGTCACGCGGGTCTGCCCCTGCGATGGCCTCCAGGATCGTCCCGCAGTCCTCGGCGGAGCGAGCCATTGGACCGAGCTTGTCCATGGTATAAGACAGCGCCATGGCCCCGTGGCGGCTGACCCGGCCAAACGTCGGCCGTAGGCCCGACACGCCGCAGAAAGACGACGGGCAGACGATGCTGCCCCACGTCTCCGACCCGATGGAGAACCCCACCAGCCCCGCCGCCGTCGCCGCGCCCGGACCTGACGACGACCCGCCCGCCCAGTGGTCCGTGTTCCACGGAGTCCGGCCCGCGCCTGTGGACGAGGCTGTCCCGTAGCGGTAGCCGCCGCCGCCGGCAAGCTCCACCATGGACAGCTTCCCGATCAGGACTGCGCCGGCCGCCCGCAGGCGCTCCACCACGTCCGCGTCGTAGCCGAAGACCTGCCCCTTGTGCGCGGGACTGCCCCACTCGGTCGGATCGTTGGCCGTCGCCAGCAGGTCCTTGACGCCGAACGGGATGCCGTGCAGCGGCCCACGCGTCTTGCCCGCCTGCCGATCTTTGTCCGCCTGGGACGCCTGGACCAAGGCCGTCGGGCGCGTCAAGTGCGCCAGGGCGCCCAGTTTCGGCCCCAGCGCCTCCAAACGGTCCAAATAGAGCGTCGTCAGATCCACCGACGAGATCTGCTTCTTGCGGAGGGCCGCGCCAAGCTCCGAGACGCTGCTGAACGCCAGGTCCGAGTCGCTGAGCTTGGCGGTTCCGGTCTGTTTCGTGCTCACTTGGCCTGCTCCTTCCGCGGGGGCGCGTCGGCGGCGAAGGCCGGGCCGACGTCATCGGGCAGGACGAAGGCGCGCGCCTTGGCGAACCCGCCGGGGTAGTCTTTGAGCTGCAGCGCCACTTCCTTCGCCTGGGCGTCCGAAAGCGCATAGCCGGCGTTGACCGGGACAAGTTGAGTCAAGAGTTCGCCTTCATTCATTGGTTTTGAGTCTATCGGGGTCGGGGGGAGCGGCGGGGGGGCGGCGGGCTGCGGGTCAACGGCCTGCGCCGAGGCAGCGGGCGCGAGCAGCGAGGGTGCGAGCAGGACGCCCGCCGCCCCGGCCAGCACCCGCCGCGCCAGGTCACGGCGCGTCAGCAGCTGGCCTATCAGTGGCTGGCCTGTCAGTAGTTGATTGGTCATGGG
>JANOOM010000669.1:0-4505 GCA_031421335.1 Armatimonadota bacterium | reverse complement strand
GAAGTTCGCGCGCCTCCTGGTCGGGCTGGTCTCCGGGGGCGGCGTCCTGCTGGGCCTTGGCCTGATCGAGCGCATTGACTTCGGGCGGCGCACGCTCTCCGTCCTGACGCCGTGCCGCAAGCCTGCCGCCGTCGCCCAGGTCTGGCTTGGCGCCCTGCGCCTGCGGCCGGACGGGCGCGAGATCGGCGAAGTGCGCCCTGGCGAGGTCTAGCAGGAGATGAGGGACCCCGAGCGGGCGGTTGAAACCGCGCCAACAAAATCACAAAACCTGCCTTCGCAGGTTAAGACTCAAATCCACTCGGAACCTAATCTGAGTCCACGCAGGTGGACTTTGTGATTTTGTTGGCGCGGTTTCAACCGCCCACTCGGGGTCCTCCTGTGGTCCCTAAGCCGCCAGGGCCAATGCCGTCAGGCCCGCGACGCGGGGCCGCAGCGTCGGCAGGGCGAGCACGTTCTTCCAGGCCCGGTAGGGGGTGTTGGCGGCGTCCAAGCTCCGAACCAGTGCCTCGCGAACATTGTTGTTATGCGGCCCCAGCAGCAGATAAGTGCTCTGACCGACTTCCGTTCGCTCTGTCACTTGGCAGCGGAGACAGGTCTCCCCCTGTCCGGTGCAGGCAGCGCGTTTTGCGGCGGACTTCATGGTTTCATTACGGCTTTCTTGTCGTGTCAGCTCGCTTGCGTTACTCGTATTATGGCGGACATCGGCCACCCGTTTAGGGCGGACGCGTATGACAAGAACAGTCCCAGACCCGCCGGCACGAGAATCGCGCAGGAGAACCGGCGTGCCGTCCCGAACTGCTACTCCAAACACTTCGTCACCGGCAAAGGAGACACCGCGAAGATATGAGCGATTATATCCCCCAGAAATCAGACAAGTTCACGTTCGGCCTGTGGACCGTCGGCAACCCCGGCGTGGACCCCTTCGGCGGGGCCGTCCGCACCCCCGTCACGCCCGTCGAGCGCGTCCGCAAACTGGGCGCGCTGGGCGCCTACGGCGTCAACCTCCACGACAACGACCTCGTTCCCTTCGGTGCGTCTGCCGCCGAGCAGGACGCTATCGTCAAGGAGTTCAAGGGCGCCCTGGACGACAGCGGCGTCGTCTGCGCCATGGCGACCACCAACCTCTTCACTCACCCCGTCTTCAAAGACGGCGCATTCACCTCGAACGACCCCCAGGTGCGTGCCCTGGCCCGCCAGAAGGTCATGCGCTCCATGGACATGGGCGTTGAGCTTGGCGCTCCCATCTACGTCTTTTGGGGCGGGCGCGAGGGCGTCGAGGTGGAAGCCTCCAAGGACCCCGTCACCGCCGCCAAGCGCTTCCGGGATGCTCTGGACTTCTTCTGCGATTACTCGCTTTCTCAGGGCTACGATCTCAAGTTCGCTTTAGAAGCCAAGCCCAACGAGCCGCGCGGCGATATCTATCTCCCGACCACGGGCGCCATGCTCGGCTTCATCGCGACGCTCGCCCACCCCGAGATGGTGGGCGTCAACCCCGAGTTCGCCCACGAGACCATGGCCGGCCTTTCCTTCTATCACGCCGTCGCCCAGGCCCTCGAAGCCGGCAAGCTGTTCCACATTGATCTCAACGGCCAGAAGCCGGGCCGCTACGACCAGGACTTCCGGTTCGGCCAGGAGGACTATAAGCAGAACTTCTTCCTGGTGAAGCTGCTCGAGGACTACGGCTACGAAGGCCCCAAGCACTTCGATGCCCACCCCCTGCGGACCTCGGACCCCGACGACGTTTGGGAGTTCGCGAAGGGATGCATGCGGACGTACCTGATCTTCCGAGAGAAGGCCGCACAGTTCAACGCCGACCCCGAGATCCAGGCCCTGGTGGCCGAGACCTACAAGCAGGACGCCGCCCTGGACCCGGTCCTGGACGGAAAGTTCAGCCCGCAGAACGCCTCGGCTTTGAAGGCTATGACCTTCGATGCCGACGCCCTGGCCGCCCGCCCGCTGCCCTATGAGAAGCTGGACCAGCTCGTCTTCGATCTGCTGCTCGGCGTCCGGTGATCGCTTCAACGTTCTGGGGCGGGAACAAGCCCCGGAACGTTCGCTCTCGCTCGCGTGTTCTACTGGCGATAGAACTTCCCGCGAGCCACAGAAAGACTTCCGCATTGAACGACCCCATCCGACGCGCCCGGCCGGAAAAGACCGGCGTCCGCGCCCCACTCGGTGACCTGGAAATGGCTGTGATGCAGCACATTTGGGCCTGCCCCCACGACGGCTGCCTGGCCGCCGACGTCCAGCAGGCCCTGGAGCGCGTGCGGCCCCTCGCGCTGACCACCATCCTCACCACGCTGGACCGTCTGTGCAAGAAGGGCATCCTGCGGCGAGAGCGCGACGGCAAAGCGTACCGCTACTGGGCGACGGTGAACGAGCGGGACTTGCAGCAGCGCATCGTAGAAGGCATCCTCAGCAACCTCACCGCGCAGTTTCCCCAGGCGGTCGCGGCCTACTTCGCCCGGCGGGAAGATGCCGGTAAGGCGGGGCCGCTCGCGGACCTCGCCCAGCGTGTCGAGGCCCTATCCGAGCCGCAGGGAGAAGCGTGAGCCATGGTCCTCAACCCGCCGCTCTTGTTCGTCAGCGGACTGTTCTTCCTTTCGCTCGCCTCAGCCCTCTATGTCGCTGCTTTCCTGGCCGCCACGGCGGCCCTGCGCGCCGGGCGCGTGCGCTTCTCCCCCGCACGCGCCAAGCAGGTGCTTTTGGCCTCCCTGCTCCTGCCGCCCCTACTGGCCGCCGTGACGACCCTCAGCGGGGCGACTCTGCGCCACAGCCACGTGCAGCCACTTTTGGAGCACCACAGCGCCACGTGCAGCCGGATCTTCACGGACTTGTTCGCAGCGGGCGACGGCGGCAGCGGGCTGATTCCGAGGCCGGCGGGTTACCTCGTGAACGGCCTGGCCTGGCTCCTCGTGGCGCTCGGCCTTGCGCGCCTGGTCCGGCTGGTCGTCGCCACGCTCCGACTGGAACAGGGCCTGACCCCCTACCTCAGCCCCCCGTCGCCCCGCCTGGCGCGGGCCGTGGCGCACGTCAACCGGCGCAGCGGGGTCAACGCCGCGTTGTTCTTCGAGTGTCCCATTCCCGCCGCCTCTTCCTGCGTGTTCGGCTTGCGGCACACCCGCTGCGTCCTGTCCCAAGAACTCGTCACTTCTGCCTCCGATGCGGAGCTGAACGCCATCGTCGCCCACGAAGCCACCCACTTGCGCGCTCGGGACGTCGTGGCGACGTTCCTCGTCAGTGGCCTCGGCTGTCTGTTCTTCTATCTGCGCCCGGTGCGCCTCCTGGCCCGCCGCTGGCGCGAGGAAACGGAACTCGCCTGTGACGCTGCCGCCGTGGAGGCCGTCAGCGACCCGCTGGCGATGGCGGCGGCGATTCTGCGCGTCAGTGGCGCTCCCATAGGCGTCCCTCTGCCCCCGACCGCGCTGGCCTTCGCCGACGAGTCCGCCGACCTGACGGCGCGGCGCGTGGAGGGCCTGATCGCGCGGGCGCAGCGGTCCGCCCTGCCCCAGGCCCGCCAGACCCGGCTCCGGTCCGCCGGGGGCTGGCTCGTCACCCTGGCTCTTGCCGCCGTCGGCCTCCTGCTCCTGCTGTCACCGTCTGCCGTCTGCTACGCGCATTGCAGTCTGGAGGCGGCGGCCCACCTTCTGCCCTGAAAGGGAACTTAAACGTCTCTTCGCGCGTTCTACCATCAATAGAAGATCTGCCGGTACCCCACCCAACGCTTTAGAAAGAAAGACCATGAAGCTGTTCCGCAAGAAGAAAACCGCCCAAGAAGAGAAGCCGGACTTCTCGACGCAGGAGGCGCCGGACGTCTCGCGCCGCCGGTTCATGACCGGCGTCGCGGGCGCCGCCGGGGCGGGCTTGCTGCTCGGCCAGGGCGCCGCCGCCTGGGCCGACGCCAGCGCAAAGCCTGACCTGGATGGCAGTGCCCCCATGGACAAACCTGCCGTGCCCTGGCCCGTCTCTTTCAACCCGCAAGGGACAGCCCCGCAGTTCAACCCGCGCGACACGCCCAAGGCCGGCGACGTCATCCACAAGTTCGAGGTGGAAGTCACCATCGGCGTCCACGAGATCGTGCCGGGCATCAAGGCCCACATGTTCCTCTTCAACGGCTCCTACCCCGGCCCTGTCCTGCGCGTCAAGGAGGGCGAGTGGGTGCAAGTGGACCTCAAGAACAAGTCCCCCGAGAACCACACCATCCACTGGCACGGCATGATGCTCGCCAACGAGATGGACGGCGTGCCGTTCGGGACCCAGTGGCCCGTCTTCACCGGCCAGGGCTATCGCTACCTGTTCCGCGCCCAGCCCGCCGGGACGCACTTCTACCACTGCCACGTCATGACGACGCTGCACCAGCAGGCGGGCCTGGTCGGCGCTCTGATCGTGGAGGCCGACAACGACATCGTCAGGAAGACCTTCCCGTACACGCGGGACTACACCCTGCTGCTGTCGGAAATAGACACCAACTGGGTCAACGAGAGCCTCAACGAAATGGTCGGCAT
>JANOOM010000668.1:0-4807 GCA_031421335.1 Armatimonadota bacterium | reverse complement strand
GGTGCGGCCTTCGACAACCCGGACCTCCTGGTCTGCTGCGTCATCGGCGACGGCGAGGCCGAGACCGGGCCATTGGCGACGAGCTGGCACTCCAACAAGTTTTTAGACCCGAAGCGCGACGGCGCGGTCCTGCCGATCCTGCATCTCAACGGCTACAAGATCGCAAACCCGACGGTCCTCGCGCGCATCCCGCAGGAGCAGCTCGAAAGCCTGCTGGTCGGCTACGGCTACAAGCCGCACTTCGTCGTCGGCAGTGACCCCGAGAAGATGCACCAGCTCATGGCGCAGACCATGGACACCGAGCTGGCCGAGATCAAGGCCATCCAGAAGAACGCCCGCGAGGGCGGCGACCTGTCGCGCCCGACCTGGCCGATGATCGTCCTGCGCTCCCCGAAGGGCTGGACCGGGCCGAAGGAAGTGGACGGCAAGAAGACCGAGGGCTACTGGCGCTCCCATCAGGTGCCCATCGAGAAGGTAGATACGCCCGAGCATCTGGCCCTGCTGGAAGAGTGGATGCGGAGCTACAAGCCCGAAGAGCTGTTCGACGCGAGTGGCAGGCTGCTCCCCGAGCTGGCCGCCTTGGCCCCCGAAGGCGTCCGGCGCATGGGCGCGAATCCGCATGCGAACGGCGGGCTGCTCCTCAAAGACCTGCACCTGCCCGACTTCCGCGCTTATGGCATGGACGTGGAAGCGGGCGTGACAATCGGCGAAGCGACGCGCGTCCTAGGCGTCTTCCTGCGGGATGTGATGAAGCAAAACGCGGACAACCGGAATTTCCGCGTGCTGGCTCCCGACGAGAACAATTCCAACCGCTTGAACGCTGTGCTGGAAGTGACCAGCCGCGCCTGGGATGCCGAAATACTGCCCGAGGACGACCACCTGGCCCCCGGCGGGCGTGTCATGGAGATGCTCAGTGAACACACCGTCGAGGGCTGGCTGGAAGGCTATCTTCTCACCGGGCGCCACGGCTTCTTTTCGTGCTATGAGGCGTTCATCCACATCATTGACTCGATGTTCGGCCAGCACGCCAAATGGCTTGAGACCAGCGGCAAGCTGCCCTGGCGGCGGCCCATCGCCAGCCTCAACTATTTGCTGACCTCGCACGTTTGGCGGCAGGACCACAACGGGTTTTCGCACCAGGACCCTGGATTCATTGACGTCGTGATGAACAAAAAGCCCGAAGTCGTCCGCGTGTACCTGCCGCCGGACGCGAATTGCCTGCTGTCGGTCGCCGACCACTGCCTGCGGTCCCGGAACTACGTCAACGTCATCGTGGCCGGCAAGCAGCCCGCGCTCCAGTTCCTGGACATGGACGCCGCCGTCAAGCACTGCACCGTGGGCGTCGGCATCTGGGACTGGGCCTCCAATGACCAGGGCAGCGAGCCGGACGTCGTCATGGCCTGCGCCGGCGACGTGCCGACATTGGAAACGCTGGCCGCCGTGGATATCCTGCGCCGGCACCTGCCCGACCTGAAAGTGCGCGTGGTCAACGTCGTGGACGTGATGACCCTGCTGCCGCACTCCGAGCACCCGCACGGGCTGAACGACGGCGACTTCGACTCGATCTTCACGCCGAACAAGCCGGTCATCTTCGCCTACCACGGCTACCCGTACCTTATCCACCGCTTGACCTACCGGCGCACCAACCACGACAACTTCCATGTCCGGGGCTACAAGGAGAACGGCACCACGACGACGCCGTTCGATATGGTGGTCTTGAACGACCTAGACCGCTTCCACTTGGCGACCGATGTCATAGACCGCGTGCCGTCTTTAGGATACCGGGCCGCCTACCTGAAGCAGATGCTCCGCGACAAGCTGACCGAGCACTACCTCTACGTCCGTGAACACGGCGAGGACATGCCCGAGGTGAGCAACTGGACTTGGACGCACCAGAAGTCGGAAACGCACGCGCCGAAGACCGAGGACGACAACTGAAAGAAGGGAATGAGGCGGAAGGGTGAACGCGCTGAGAGAGGGGGGGGCGAACACAAGGTTCCCACCCTACATCCTATCCGATTGCCCATAGGCAGAACACCCATGAATATCCTCGCCCTGAACGTCGGCAGTTCCAGCCTGAAGTTCCGGCTGTTCCAGATCACGGCGGACGCCGAGACGGTCCTGACGGAAGGCACCGTCGAGCGCCTGGACACCAATGCCCTTCCGGACGCCGCCGAAAAGGCCATCGCGCAGTGTGGGTCTCTTGGCATAGATGCCGTGGGGCACCGGGTCGTACAGGGCGGGGCGCGCTTCTGCGAGCCGACGCGCATCACCCCCGACGTCCTCCAAGGCTTACACGGTTTGGAAGAGCTGGACCCCCTGCACAACCCGACCGAGGTGGCACTGATCGAAGCCGCGCTGCGTCTCCTGCCGGATGCGCCTTCCGTGGCCGTCTTCGATACTGCCTTCCACCGCACGTTGCCGGAAGTCGCCTGGCGGTATGCCCTGCCGTCCGAGATGGCCGACCGTTTGAGCCTGCGCCGCTACGGGTTCCACGGCATCTCCCATCGCTACGTTTCGGGCCGGCTCTTGGACTGCCTGGGCCGCCAGGCCGCGGGGACCCGGCTCGTCACCTGCCATCTCGGAAGTGGGGCCAGTGTCTGCGCCCTGCGCGACGGCGCGAGCGTGGACACCAGCATGGGCCTGACCCCTCTGGAGGGCCTGGTCATGGGCAGCCGCTCGGGGGACGTGGACCCCGGCCTGCTGCTGTACCTGCTGCGAACTCAGGCCATGACGGCGCAGCAGCTCGACGATCTGCTCAACCAAAGCAGCGGCCTCCAAGGCTTGGCGGGGAAGAGCGACGTGCGCGACTTAGAACAAGCGGCGGGGCAGGGGGACGCGCGGGCCGACATGGCGCTGGAGATCTTCGCGTACCGTGTCCGCAAGTACCTCGGCGCGTATGCCGCCGCCCTGGGCGGCCTGGACGCCGTCGCCTTCACCGGCGGCATCGGCGAGCGCGGGGCGCCGATGCGCGCGCGCATTTGCCGAGGACTGGACTTCCTCGGCCTGACGCTTGACGAGAAGCGCAACGGAGCGGCGACGGGCGGCGACCCGGCATGCATCAGCGCCGACGCCGGCTCGACGCCGGTCTGGGTGATCCCGACTGACGAGGAGCTTCAGATCGCCCGTGAGGTCGCCATCCTGCTTCAGCCGGTGAGCTAAATCAGGTACAATCCCACTCACGATGACACACGCCACGCTCACACAGATCAACGTCTACCCCGTCAAATCGCCCGGCGGCTTTTCAGTCAACGCGGCGGACGTCGAGCCGCGCGGCCTGCGGCATGACCGCCGCTGGATGCTCGTGGACAAAAAGGACCGGTTCCTGACCCTCGCCGCGCCCGGAATGGAGCCGCTGGAAGTCCCCTTCAAGCCGGTGGCCCCCGCCCAGCGTCAGAGCGTGCAGGTCTGGGGGAGCGTTTGCAAGGCCGCACCGGTGGGCGAGCAGGCGGACGGTTGGTTCGGGGAGTTCCTGGGCGTCCCGTGCCGCCTCGTCTTCATACCCGACGAAACGCGGCGGCCGGTCAACCCGAACGATGCGGCGGGGGCGGGCACCGTCAGTTTCGCCGACGGCTCCCCATTGCTTCTGCTGGGTGAGGAGTCGCTGCCTGACCTGAACGCACGCCTGGAGTCGCCTGTGCCGAAAAAGGGTGAGGCCGCCGGCCCCGAACCTCTCCAAACGCTGGCGGTGTACCGAACCCAGGACCAGAAAGTCCTCTTCGGACGGCTGCTCATCCCGGACGACGCGGGCACTGTGCATCTCGGCGACGCCATCGAGGTGCTATGAGCGAGCTGCCCCTGCTCCAGATAGACCGGGCCACGCTCGTCAAGGGCGGCGCGCGTATTCTGGATGACCTCAGCCTTTCGGTCGCCCCGGGCGAGCACACCGCCATCGTCGGCCCCAACGGGTCCGGTAAGTCCTCGCTTATTAAACTGCTTACGCGCCAGCATTACCCACTGGCCGGCGCGGACGGCCGGCCACGTGTCACGCTGTTCGGCCGCGCCCGCTGGGATGTCTTCGACCTGCGGAAGCTCCTCGGCATCGTGTCCGCCGACCTGCACCAGACCTTTGTCAATGACGGCGCACTCACCGGCACCGAAGTTATCCTGTCCGGCTTCTTCGCCGCGCAGGGTTTGGCGAAACACCATGAAGTGACACCCGCCATGCGCGCCAAAGCGTCAGCGGCGCTGGACCTGATGGAAGCCGCCCCGCTGGCCGACCGGCCGATGGCGCACCTGTCCACGGGGGAAGCGCGGCGCGTCCTGATCGCTCGCGCCCTCGTCCACGACCCGCGCGCCCTGCTGCTGGACGAGCCGACGACGGGCCTGGACCTGATCGCCCGCCGCCGATTTTTGGAGACGCTGCGCCGCATCGCCCGACGAGGCACGACGCTCATCCTGGTCACGCACCACGTCGAGGAAATCCTGCCCGAGATCGGCCGCGTGGTCCTGATGCGCGGCGGGTCCGTCTTCCGTGACGGCCCCAAAGCGGATGTGCTGACGCCGCCGAATCTGACGGCCCTCTTCGACGCGCCAGTCGGGGTGCGGGAAGTGGGCGGCTACTACCGGGCGGAAGCGGAGGGCTGACTGGATCGTTTCTGATTTGCGATACAGCCTGCGGCACATTTTCCTGTCGAGAGTAGAGATGGAAAAGGCAGACGGAAGGGGAAGGGAAAGGGGAATGGCGAACACAAGATTCGCCCCTACGAGCAGGTGGACGGGACGGCGGATGGGATGTAGGGCGCGAACCTTGTGTTCGCCCCTTTTCTTTGTGTTCGCCCTTTTCTTTGTGTTCGCCCTTCCTCTT
>JANOOM010000667.1:0-1844 GCA_031421335.1 Armatimonadota bacterium | reverse complement strand
GCCCATACCCACTTCGCCTACAGCGCCCACGGCCCCCTGCAGGCGCTCCCCGCCGCCGTCCCCCATGTCCGCACCTTTCACGGAGCCTGGCACGACGAAGGCTGGGTCGAAGACCGCCAGAACACCCGCGGCCTCAAAGGTCTCGCCGTAAGCACCGCACACTACCTGCTTCGGCGCGGCATCGAGCAAAGCAGTTTACGCCGCAGCCAGGCCGCGATGGTCCTCAGCGACTTTTCCCGCCGCGAGCTTTTGAGAATGAAGTACCCCGATGCGAAAATCACCGTCGTCCCCGGCGGCGCGGACATCGAACGGTTTCAGCCCGCGAACCGGCCCAAAGCCGAAGTCCGGCGCGGCCTCGACCTGCCCGAGAACCGCCCTACCCTGCTGTCCGTCCGCCGCCTCGCCCCCCGCATGGGCCTCGACTCTCTCATCCGGGCCATGCCCGCGATCATCGCACGCCGCCCCGACGCTCTGCTGCTCATCGGTGGTCAGGGACCCGAACGGGCGAATCTAGAAAGCCTCGTCGCCCGCCTGAGCTTAACAGACCACGTCCGGCTCCTCGGCTTCATTCCCGACAATCGCCTCGCCGCCTACTACCAGGCCGCCGACGTCTTTGTCCTCCCCACCGCCGCGCTTGAAGGCTTCGGCCTTGTCACCGCCGAGAGCCTCGCCTGCGGTACCCCCGTCCTCGGCACCGACTCCGGCGCGACCCCCGAGCTTCTGTCCCCCCTCGACCCCCGCCTTCTTATACCAGGCAGCACACCCGCCGCCCTTTCCGCCGCAGTGCTGAATTTCCTGGACGGCGACTGGGCCTGCGCGCTTACTCCCACCCGGCTCCGGCAGTATGTGCTGGACCACTACCGCTGGGAAACCCACGGGGACATTGTCGAACGCCTCTACAAAGACCTATTACAAAGATCTACCAAGAACTTGAAGGAAGACTAACGGGAGCTCACGAGTAGAGACTTTTGTCAAACTATTCGAAGGAAACACATGGCGCGATGTCGTATGGGGCTGCATCATGAGGAAAGATGGACTTTGGCGTGGGCGCAGCGAGCTGGGAAAGATTTTGATGCAGGTGCGGAAAGAACTCGGTGAGCGCTATCTGGTCGCGTTCTGCCGGCGCTTTCGGGTAGACTGGCAGCGGGACAGACACCAAATGCTTGCCGACCAGCAGAAGAGGAATCTATGATGAAGAGGAATCTATGATGAACTACCGCAGACTGGGCAATTCGGGACTAAAAGTTTCCGAGATTTGCCTCGGAGCCTGGATCAACTTCGGGGGCCGCATCGCCGATGAACAAACTTTCGCCGTCATTGACGCCGCCGTGGAGGAAGGAATCAACTTCTTCGACACCGCCGACGTGTACGTAGGCGGCAAGGCCGAAGAAGTCATGGGCCGCTGGATGCAGGGCAAAGACCGCAGGCAGATCGTTCTCGCCACCAAGTGCCGCGGGCGAATGTGGGACGGACCTAACGGAGAAGGCGCGAGCCGCAAGCACATCTTCGAGGCCGTGGAAGACAGCCTGCGCCGCCTTCAGACAGACTATATCGACCTCTACCAAATCCACTGGCCCGATCCCGACACGTCCGCCGAAGAAACCGTCCGTGCCCTGGACGACTTGGTGCGCCAGGGCAAAGTCCGCTACTTCGGCTGGTCGAACCACGACGCCGCGCAAATCAAGGAACGGGCTGAGGTTTCGGAGCGGCTGGGCCTCAACCGGGCGGTGTCCCTTCAGAACTACTACAATATGCTGGGGCGTGTCGAGGAAAGCATTACTTCCTGCTGCGAGCAGGAGGGCATCGGCCAAATCCCCTATTCGCCGCTGGCGCAGGGCCTGCTG
>JANOOM010000666.1:0-13675 GCA_031421335.1 Armatimonadota bacterium | reverse complement strand
GCTGAGGCGAAAACGTACCGTGCGAGCGCCCTCAAAGCGATCGGCTGGGCCGAGAACGACCGCGACCGGCGGCAGGCGAACGGGACGTGGGCCAAGCTGCCTGCCGAGGTCACCGACGGCCGCAACCTAGCCGCTGTCGAGGTCTACGCCCTGACCGGCGACAAGCGCTGGCATGACGTCTTCTTGGAAGACACCGGCCTCAAAACCAGGCCCGCTGTGCCTTTTTACGGCAGCCTGGAGCGCCGCGATGCCGCCTTCTCCTATGCGCTCCTGCCCGCGAAACTCGCTGCCCCCGCGCTGAAGGCTGCCGCCGCCCGCGCCCTGCTTTCCGACGCCGACGGCGCTCTCCTCTACCAGCAGAACAACGCCTGGGGCATCGCCTCGGACGACCCCGGCAAGCCGCAGTTCCTGGGCTTCTACAGCACCCCGCATGGGGCCGTCTCGCTGCTGCGCGCTTACCACCTGACCCACGCAGCCAAGTACCTGAGCGGCGCCCTTCAAGCGTGCTTGTTCCCCGCCGGCGCGAACCCGAGCAACCTCGTCTACACGTCGGGCGTCGGGTCGAACCCCGTCCGCCATCCCTTGAACCTCGACAGCCGCTTGACTGGCCAGCCCGCGCCGGTCGGCCTGACCGTCTACGGCAACGTGGACCTTTCGCAGTGGGGCGACCAGACCTGGATCACCTGGCCCATCACCTACTACTTCGGCGCCCTGTCCCGCCCTGGCCCTCTGGACTGGCCGACGAGTGAAGCCTATTTCGACGTTTTCTTCATGCCAGCCCTGAACGAGTTCACGATGGACCAGACGCTGGGGCCGAATGCCTACGTTTGGGGGTATCTGGCGGCGCGGAATTAGTCGGGCGTTGCGGGTAAATTGGGGCCAATGACTCGCGCGCAGGAGGAAAAGAAAATGGCTCAGGACACAGCACTCGACCTCTTGCATCCGTCTTCCCAGGGCTGAAGGTTTGAGTGGGGTAAGGTTTAAGTGGGGTAATCCCTGGACTTTAGGAGTGCAAGCCCCCGCCTCCTAGTCGCTTCGCTCCGTAGCGGAGTAAAAGGCGGGGAGTTGCTTTTTCACAGCACGGGGGTTATCCCACTCAAGCCTTACCCCACTCAAACCTTCAGCCCCGTGTCAAGAACGCCCTGTGTCAAGAACGCCCTGCGTCAGAGCTTCTATCTCCCCGCCCCCGGAAAGTCCGCCGGCATCCACGCCGGCAGCCCGCTCACTGAGGCCCGCGCTTCTGCCGTCGTCGGCACGCCCCAGGCTTGGAAAAAGGGGCCGAGATCGCGGCCCGCAGCACGCGAAAAGCGAACCAGCCACTGGTCCCGCTTTTCCTGATCCGTCTTGGGCCGCTCCGCGTCCGGCAGGCGGCCGTACTCGGCGAACACCTTCTTGTAAGTTTCCCAGCCGAACCCCTCTTGGAGCTGAATGTACATCGTCAGGGCCAGGAACGGATCGCTCTTCCACTGATCGAACTTCGCCCCGCCGTCCACATACTTCTGGAGCCGTGCCCGCCGTGCTGCCGGTTCGAGGGCCGGGTGCGTGTGGACGGTGACGCCGCAGACCGTGTCCAGGATGTAGAGCGCGAACATGTTGTTCGTCACTTCCCCGGTCCCCTCGAACGTCCAGTCCGGCTGCTGGTGGTTGTGTCCCATCTCGTGGAAGAAGCCCCAAGACTTCGTTTTGCCGTCCCCGTTCGTCAGGATGACATGCGTGCTGACGAAGTCGTGGGCCACATCCAGCCCCGTCATGATCGGGTAGCCGCTGTGCATGTAGCCCGCGCTGATCTGAAGGTCGGTGCAGTAGCGCTCCGGGCGGGTCCTCTTGTGAGGGATGCCGGCGAAATCGGCGTAGCCGTCCAGTATCCTGTCCCACAGCGCCATCAGCGCTTCGGGGTCGTCCAGGTCGCGGACGACGCGCGACGGCACGGTCAAGATGACGCTGTCCCCCTGTAGCTCCGCCCACGGTGCAGGCGCGTTCCGAATCGTCTGCTTCCAGGCGGCGAGGTCCGTTTTCCCGCGCACGAACAGCGGCGCCTCGACGACGCTGCCGAGGGTGACGGAGACCAGGCCCGCCTTGCTGCCGGGCGGGACGACGACATAGACCGGCCCGCCGAAGGCGCTGGCGGCCACCGTGCGCGCCGTGCTGAGGGGGAAGACGCGCGTGATTTCCGGCGCGCGCTCCCACTTCGAAAGCTGCCAGAGCGCGTCTGTGTGCGCGCCGATGCGGACCTGCAAGCCCAGACGGGCAGCAGCCTCGGGGACCGTGACCGTGATCATCTCGCCGGGGGCAGCGTACAGCCCGGTGCTGTGCCAGGCGGGGACATCTGTATCAACCTGCACTGTGCGGGTGACGCGCAAAGCGTCGGCGGGGACGAGGTTGGGGAACGTGGCGGCGGCGGGAAGCACCCGCACCTGGTCAGGGGGCAGGTGCATGGCCCGCTGGACCTCCAAAGTCAGCAGCAGGCGCTCCAGCGGCTGGGCCGACGTGATCGGCTGCTGTAGCGTGAGCGCCGCGTCGGACAAGTGCGCCGCCCGCAGCGCTTCCAGCCGGGGCAGCAGAAGGACATCGTCCGGCGGCAGGGTGCGGGCCGCAAGCAATGTCGTCGCTACCGCCTGTGCCGCCCCGTCTGGGGCGCCCGACAGCACCGAGTCCAGGGCCGTCGTCCCGTTGAAGAGGGCAGGAATGGGCGGCGGCCCCGCCGCGTATCCCAACGCCGAAGTGCGGTCCACAGTGCCGTCCGCCCAGAGCAGGCCCGCCGGACCCAAAAGCCGGTCGCCGCCGTGCTGGGTCAATGTCTTGTCGGGGTTGAGCTGGAGCCAGCCCCAGCCTAGCTCCGCCGCCAGCAGGCCGCCCCCGCCGCGCGTGTAGCGGTCCAACGCGGCCGTCTCCGCCGCCGCGAGGTCTGCCAGCGGGCAGGAGACCACGGCCTCGCCTTTAAGCCTCGCGGTCCACCCAGCCCCGTCCAGCGAGTCCACGGCGACTCGATGCGCGCGCAGGAAGGCCATGAGTTCGGGCCGGCCCCGGACCCCCACGTGGATTGTCCGGCCCGGCCGCGCCAGCCAGTGGACCGCGTTCAGGACGAGGGTGCCGGTGTCCGCTGTAGTCAGGGCGTCTTTCTCCAGATAGCCAGGGTGGCCGAAAGCGACGACCCGCCCCGCCCCCAGCCGACTCGCCGCCACGACGGGGGCAGCAATCCCTTTGCCCGCGCCCCCGACGATCACGGCGAAGGCGCGCGGGCCGAAAACGGCCACCGGGCCGGGCAGGCCGGGTGCGGCGATCTCCGAGACGCCCCGCCTCAGGGCGACTTGATCCGCGTCCTGCGCCCGCGCCCCGTTCTGGCTGAGGGCCAGCGCCAGCATCGCTCCTCCAACGACTTGCCGAGTGTTCATCATCGCGTATGCCCCCTGATTACGAGTATAATACCAGCAATGGCAACACAATGCGTTTCTCACGAGTACCCGGCGCGGCTCGCCGCCCGCAGGAGCGAGCGCGACGCGCTCGCCGGTCAAGATAGCCGCCTTGCCGACGTCCGCTTGTACGTCGTCATCGCGGGCGGCATCGCCGCCTATCTCGCCTTCGGGCGGCACTGGTTCACGCCCTGGGTATTGCTGGTCTTCGTCCTGGTCTTCATCGCCCTGATGGTCCGGCACGAGCGGGTCGCGGCCCGGCTGGCGCGGGCGAAGCGCCGGGTCGCCTTCTACGAGCAGGGGGCGGCCCGGCTGGAAGACCGCTGGCAGGGGCAGGGGACGGCAGGCGCGCGCTTCCTGGACCCCAAGCACCCCTACGCCATAGACCTGGACTTGTTCGGGGCCGGGTCGCTCTTCGAACTGCTGTGTACTGCCCGAACGAGCTTGGGCGAAGACTGCCTGGCGGCGTGGCTGCTGGCCCCTGCGGGTTCCACCGCCCTGCACGACCGGCAGGCCGCCGTCGCCGAGCTTGCGCCCTTGCTGGATCTGCGCGAAGAGCTGGCCCTGCTCGGCGAAGACATCGAGGGCAAGATAAAGCCCGATGCCTTGGCTGCCTGGGGGGAGGCCCCCGCCCGGCTGTCTTCGCGGGCGCAGCGCCGAGCCGCCCTGTGCCTGGCCGTCGCCATGGTCCTCGCCGGGGCCGCCTGGGGGCTGGGGCTGGGCGCCATCCCCTTCTACGTCATAGTCGTCCTGAACCGCTTCTTCGACTGGCCCCTGCGCGGGCCGGTCCGCTCGGTCGTCCGGGACCTCGACGGCCCCCTGCGCGACCTGGGCCTGCTGTCCCAGATGCTGGCCCGCTTGGAGCGCGAGCCGTTCCAAGCGCCCCGCCTCCAAGCACTGCAAGCCTCTCTGCGGACAAGCGGTGACCCGCCCTCCGTCCTTATCGCCCGCCTCCAGACATTGGCGGGGTCGCTGGAGGTCGCTAACAACCAGCTCCTCGCCCTGCCCGCCGCCCTCGTCCTCTGGACCACTCAGTATGCTTTCGCCATCGAAGCCTGGCGCGCGGACAACGGCCCCGCCCTGCGCGGCTGGCTGGACGCCCTGGGCGAGTTCGAGGCCCTGAACTGCCTGGCCGGCTACAGCTACGAGCGCCCCGCCGACCCGTTCCCCGACGTCGTCGCTGAGGGCGCAGTCTTCCAGGCCGACGGCCTGGTCCACCCCCTGCTCCCCGCCGCCTCGGCCGTGCCGAACGACGTTTCCCTGGACGCCGTCCGCACCTCGCTTTTGGTCGTCAGCGGCTCCAACATGTCCGGTAAGAGCACCCTCCTCCGCGCCATCGGCGTCAACGCCGTGCTGGCTTTCGCGGGCGCCCCTGTCCGCGCCCATGCCCTGCGGCTGTCTCCCCTGCGGCTCGGCGCCTCCCTCCGCACCCAGGACTCGCTCCAGGGCGGCATTTCGCGCTTCTACGCCGAGATCCTGCGCCTGCGCCAGATCGCGGGTCTTGCCGACGATGCCCCGCCCCCGCTGCTGTTCTTGATCGACGAGATCCTGCACGGCACAAACTCCCACGACCGCCGTCTGGGCACCGAGGCCGTCGCCCGCGCCCTCGTCCGCCGGGGCGCTCTGGGCCTGATCACGACCCACGACCTCGCCCTCGCCGTTCTGGCCGAGGACCCCGCCCTGCGCGCCCAAAACGTCCACTTCGAAGACCAGATGACGGAGGGCCGCATGACCTTCGACTACCATTTGCGCCCCGGCGTCGTCACCCAGAGCAACGCCATCGCGCTGATGCGCGCCGTGGGCCTGGAAGTGTAGGCGCGCCGCATTTTCTATGCCCGTCAGAAGGTTCACAAAATAACTTTGGTTCATCTCACAAAAAGCTTGACAACTTGCTCACGCTTCTGCTACGATGTTGACGTGGCCGCCTGCTGTACCTAAGCCACGCTCTATCCTGCACGACTCTGTTACCTATCCTGCCCGTAAGTCCCAGTCTTTCTATGTCGAATCTCGGCGTCCTGGCAAAGCCTCCGGCTTTTGCGGCGGGACCGGATCACTGGCTGACGCCTTCCTTCTGTTGCCCGCGTCAACATCGCCACCGTGCGCGCGGTTCGGGCTGATGTCGTCGCGGACCGAACTCGGAATTTGAGGAGACCCCGAATGGATCCGTCAACGGCAAACAAGCCATCCTACCAGTCCGGGCAGTTCGGGAAGAACCCTGCGAAGCACGACAAGCGCACGCTGCTCTTCCAGAACTACCTCATGGCTGATGGCAACGCCCTCCCACCCCCTCCTATCTCCCTGAACCTTCTGACCCGCATCTACGAAAACCTCGTCATGGCGGACCCGGCCGCATTGTTTCCCATGGACGGCAATGACGTGCGCTCGGACTGCACCATCGCCGCCCTCGCCCATGCCATCACGACCTATAATGGGCTGGTCGGCACAGAGAACATCATGCCCGAAGCGGAAGTGATCAAGCTGTACCTCACCATGACGGGTGGGTTAAACTCCGGGCTTAACATGCTCGATGTGCTGAACTACTGGCGTCAGCACACCGTTTCTGATGACAACATCCTGGCGTTCGTCAGCATCGAACCAAAAAATCACACCCACGTCGCACAAGCCGTCCAACTCTTCGGCGGTGTTTACCTGGGCTTCCAGGTTCAGCAGAACTGCGTTCAGGACTTCAATGCGGGGCGACCGTGGTCGCCGGGGCCGCTGACCAACGAGGGGCATGCGGTCTTCGTCGCCGAATACGGTCCCGAGGGGGTGACCGTTCTGACCTGGGGGAAGACGCAGCAGGCCACCTGGGCCTGGTGGGACCAGTGCGTTGATGAAGCCTATGCCATCCTGCCGGAAAATGCGGAGAACATTAACTTTGCAGGCTTCGACATAGAGCAACTAAAAATTGATCTCAGTGTCGTGGCGAACTGATCTCAGTCCGCCCTCTACAAATTGAAATAGGATACGGCTTCAAGCAGGAGAAACGTAATGACCGTCCCCGCTGATATCGCCCCGCATATCATCAATATCTCTCAGGGGCGCTTCGCGTCCGACTCGGAAGTCGTCACCACACCCGAGACGGTGGACCTGCTCTTTGACGGCGTCCTCACTCAAGCCCTGGCAGACGCGCGGGCGGCCGGGAAACCGCTGCGCCTCCTCATACACGCCCACGGGGGGCTGGTGGATGAGGCGTCGGCGCTGACGCGCGCCACAACGCATATCCGCTGGTGGCTTTTGAACGACGTCTTCCCGCTCTACTTCGTCTGGCATACCGGCCTGTTGGATGCTCTCGAGCAGGCGCTCGGCGGGCGCCTGAACGTGATGAAGACGGGCCTTTTCGCCGCGCCCCTTTCCGTGGCACCGCCCAATGACCCCGCCTCGAATCATGCCTGGGATTCGACCGTCGAATTTGTCAGCCGCACCTTCGGGGGCCAGCCCCTCTGGGAAGCCATGAAGACGGATGCCGAGATCGCCAGTCGGCCGGATGGGGCCGCGTACTACGTCGCCCAGAAGCTGGCAGCCTTCACCCGGGCCAACCCAGGGGACGTGGAACTGCACGCGCTGGGCCACAGCGCCGGGGCCATCTTCCTTTCCTACTTCCTGCCGGCCACGCTCGACCTGGGATGCGCCGCTTTCGAGGGTCTATACCTGCTGGCGCCCGCCCTCCGCGTGGACCAGTTCAACGCGCGTCTGGCGCCGCGCCTGGGGCCAAGCCAGGGGATCAGCGGCGCGGTCCTGTTCGCCATGAGCGATGCGTTCGAGCACGCCGACTTTTGTTCGGTCGGGTCGGGCCTGACCCCCTACCACAAATCGCTCCCCTCTCTGATTTACAAAGCTCTGGAGCGCTACGGCCCTTACGACCTCCTGGGCCTCGACATCTGCTTCCTCCAGTATCCGGATCTGCGGAAGCTCTTCGGCGACCTGTCCAGTGGCTCGATTCCCGCCTGCGGCGAGGTCATCTGGACGCCAACCGATGCGGCAACGGGCCGCAGCGCGAGCGCCGCACAGCACCACGGCGATTTCGATGACGACAAGGCGACGATGGAGAGTATCGCCCTGCGGGTTCTGGGCCTGCCCGACGGGGCCAACATCTGCCCCTACCCGTCACTCCCGCCCGTCCTCATTGGTCCCGCCCCTCCTGCCGGCCCTTAACGTTTCCCGCCGCAAAAAGGAGTGCTCACCCGCCCCGCGCCCTCACCGTTCTGGCCGAAGACCCCGCCCTGCGCGCCCAAAACGTCCACTTCGAGGACCAGATGACGGAGGGTCGCATGACCTTCGACTACCATTTGCGGCCCGTCGTCGTCACCCAAAGCAGCGCCATCGCGCTGATGCGCGCCGTGGGGCTGGAAATGTGAGGCCTGCCCCCTTGACAGCCCCCGCCGTCGGGGGCTATAATCTCGGCATCTTCCGAGGCCGCGACCACCTCCGCCCAAGTCGCAGAAAGGAGTGTTCACCCAAACCGCGCCCACCGACCTGATTCTCATCCGCGACATTAACCTGCCCACACGATCCGCGCCGATCCCTGCCTCCGATGGCACCGGGGCGGCTTTTTGTTTGCTTTCCTCCGGCGAGGCTTCTTCAAGCCTCCGGGCGCTGAGACCGCCCTACCACACCCCATGACCACCCTTTCATCCCCGCTCGCGCCGCGCGTCAAGACCTGGGAAGACGCCCGGCTCCAGTCCGTCCGCGCCCTCGGTAGCCGGGCCGAGCGCGACCGCACCCATACCTTTTTCGCCGAGGGCCTGCGCTTCGTCGGGCAGGCCGTCGCGCAGGGCGCGCACGTTGAGGCCGTCCTGGTCGTCCCCAAGACGCTCGACCACCCGTTCGGGCTGCGGCTCCGGCGGCAGCTGGAACAAAAGCGCGTCCCGATCTGGGAGGTCACGCCCGAGCTGTTCCTGCGCGTGTCCCGCGCCGAGGAGGCCCAGTGGATCGGGGCCGTCGTCCGTCAGCGCTGGGAGCCGCCCGCCCATGTCCCATCCGCCCCCGGCCTGTGCTGGGTGGCCCTCGACGAGGTCCACTCGCCCGGCAACCTGGGCACCATCCTGCGGACGGGTGACGCCATCGGTGCGGCGGGCCTGATCCTGATCGGCGACGCCGTGGACCCCTACGACCCCGCCTGCGTCCGTGCCACCATGGGCGCCATCTTCGCCCAGCGCCTGGTCCGAGTCCCGGCCGCTACGTTCGGTGTCTGGAAACGCCAATCGGGCCTTCACCTCGTCGGCACATCCCCGCGGGCTGCCCACGACTACCGGGCCGTGTCCTATCCGGCCCCGACCGTGCTGCTGATGGGCGGCGAGCGCAAGGGGCTGTCCGAGGAGCGCCTGCGCCTCTGCGATGACCTGGTCCGCCTTCCGATGGTTGGCCAGAGCGACTCGCTCAACCTCGCCGTCGCGACGGGCATCCTGCTGTACGAGGTCTTCAACCAGCGGCGCGAGATTTGTGAGGAGAATGGGTAATACGGGGGAACCACAGAAAACTACGAGACCAAAGAGCACAAAACCGAGGAGAACGCCCATGCCCGCCGACCCCGCCAAGAGCGAAAGGATCGAAGAGATCTTGACCGACACATACGACGACTTCGAGCAACTGAGCGCCTGGGAAGTCACTTTCCAGGACGAGGTTCAGACCCCCTTCCCCGCGTTCCTGTCCGGCGCCCCCACCGAGGTGCAGGGCTTCCAGGCCGGCGACAACGGCGCCCTTCAGTGTCTCGTCGCTGGCAAGAGCGCCAAGCGCTGGGTGGGCCTGGAGGACCTGGACCCGAAGGGCCTACCGGACGACTTCGCGGACCTGCTCGACCTGTACCAGACCTGGCAGTCCGGCGACTATTAAAGAGACCTGAGGGGAGCGGATTGATGGCAAAAGACGATAAGCCGGCCTTCGCCACTGTGCGGGAAGCGCTGGATCGGCGGACGGTAGATGAACTGAAAAAGCGGCTGGCGCTCCTGCCGACATCGGAAAAACCGTCTCGCAAAGGGGAAATCGCCGACCTGGTCGCTTCATATCTCGAAGGCGATATGCTGGCCGCCCTCTGGAAGCGGCTGGACGCGACCCAGCAGGCCGCCGTGGCCGAGACACTGTACGCTGCCGGCGGACAGTTCGACGGCGTCCGCTTCGCCGCCAAATACGGCGACAGCCCCGACTGGGGGACGAGCAGCAGTCTGGGCTACGACCGGACCCCGTCCTTGCTGCAATTGTTCGTCTACGAGAGGGTCATCCCCGAGGATTTGCAGGACCGCTTGAAGGGGTTCGTGCCCCGGCCCGCCGAGACCGTGCTGGAAACCTTGCCCGAGGACAAGCTGCCCCGAAAAGTCGTGCGACAGGTGGAGTGGTGGGACCAGGCGGCGAACAAGACCGTCTTGGAGACCGAGGATGTCCCCGTCGTATACCGCGACACCGAGCGCGCGGCGGTGGGCGAGCTGACCGCCGTGCTGCGGCTGGTCGAGGCCGGCAAAGTGGCCGTCAGCGACACGACCCGTCTTCCCGCCGCCGCCACCTTGAAAGCCGTCGTCGCCATCCTGGACGGCGGTGACTACTACGGTCCCGGAGGCGCGGACGAGGATGCCGGGGAGGCCGGGCCGATCCGCGCCTTCGCCTGGCCCCTCATCGTCCAGGCCGCCGGCCTGGCCGAACTGGCCGGCAAGCGGCTTGCTCTCACCCCCGCCGGCCGCAAGGCGCTGACCGCGCCGCCCCACGAGACGCTGCGGGTGGCCTGGCGGCGCTGGCTGAAAACGAAGCTGCTGGACGAGCTGCGGCGCGTGGACGCCGTCAAAGGGCAGACCGGCAAGGGCAAGGCCGGCCTGACCGCTCTCGGACCCCGCCGTGCCGCTGTCGCCGGTGCTCTGATTGAGTGCCCCGAGGGGGAGTGGGTGGATGTTGGCCAGTTCCTGCGTTTCATGCTGGCCGAGGACTACACGTTCGAGGTGACGCGCGACCCCTGGAGCCTCTACATCGAGGAGCCGGGCTACGGCAGTCTCGGCTACGACGGCTCACACGACTGGGCCATCCTCCAGGCCCGCTACGTCCTGTGCCTACTCTTCGAGTACGCCGCCACTTTGGGCATGGTGGACGTCGCTTATGTCCCCCCGAACGGCGCCCGGCCCGACTACCACGAGTTGTGGGGGACCGACGATCTGGACTTCTTGAGCCGCTACGACGGCCTGCTCTTATTCCGCTTGAACCCTCTGGGCGCTTATTGTCTGGGCACGGCCGAGACCTACGTGCCCCCGCCCCAGGAGGAGCGCCTGACACTCGCCGTCCGTCCCACCTGCGAGGTCACCGCCCTGCACCCGCCGCTGCCATCCGCCGACGCTTTGATTCTGGAGGTCTTCGCCATGCCGTCCGGCGAGGCCGCCTGGCGCCTCGACCCCGCCAAGATCCTGGCCGCCACGGAGGACGGGCGCCCCGTTGCCGAGCTGGAAACCTTCCTCCAAACGCGCGCCGGGCCGCTGCCGCCCGCCGTCCAGTCGTTCCTGGCCGACCTGGCAACCCGCGCCGGGCAGCTCTCCGACCAGGGTGCCGCCCGGCTGGTCGAGTGCGCCGACGCCGTCCTCGCCGCCGAGCTTGCCGACCACAAGCGTCTGAGCAGGCTCTGCCTGCGCGCGGGTGATCGGCACCTCGTCGTCCCCGCCGCTTCCGAGACCGCCTTCCGTAAGGCCCTCCGCGAACTCGGCCACGTCCTCCCGCCACCTGGCTCGGGGAGGACATGAGATGGCGGTCACACGCCTTTCAGCGGAACGGCTGATATAGCGGCATGTCTTCGCCATCGGCCCACAACGCGCGCAGCTTCGCTTCCAGAGCGCGGGCGGTCGCGGCCAGGGCGGGCAGGAGGCTGAACTGCTCGGTGGCCCCGGCCAAGCGCGCGAAGCGGTGATATATCACGCGCCTCGCCTCCGCGTCACCACTCTGGGCGAGCCTTGCGGCTAACGCATAGAGCTGACCATATTCGAAATCCTCGTCGTCTGCGCCGAGCGCCCGGCGGATGTGGGCGGCGTAGAACTCCGGCTCGCCCGTCGCCTCTGTGATGTCGAGAAGGTAATCTGTCCGGTATCCCTCGCTCTGCCCGTCGAACGCGCGGTGATGTCGGCACGAGTCGAGGATGGCCTCCCGGAAAGGCGCGGGATTGTTCTCGCGCAGGAACAGGACGACCCGCCCGAACCCGCCGGCCAGTCGGTCCAGGAACGTCTCTGCGTTGATTGGCGTGTGTGTGAAGTCTGTCGGCAATAAGTTTCCTTCCCCTTTGGTTTTGTAGTTCCTTGTCGCCACAGCACTGTTCCGCGCTAAAGCCGCCCGTCGATGGAATTCTTGACACCTGCCTACGAACCTGTTAACGGGGGTGGGGCGGCGCGCCCAAACGCGAGGAGGAACGACGATGGCTTCAAACGAGACCCTGCGCCGCGAACTCATGGAGATGCGGGAGCGCGACCAGGAGATGCGGAAGACGATCCTTGCGCGGTACGGTTACGGGGAACCTCACAGCCCCGAGGATTTGGCGTGGTTCAAGGCCGTGGACGCCGAAAACACGCGGCGGATGCAGGAGATCATCGCGCAGCACGGCTGGCCTGGCTCGTCCATGGTCGGGGAGGATGGCGCCGGCGCCGCCTGGATTCTGGTGCAGCACGCGGATGAACTCCCCGATTTCCAGAAGCGGTGCCTTGAACTGATACGCGCGGCCATCGAGGCGGGAGAAGCCTCCGGCGGCAATCTCGCGTATCTGACCGACCGCGTGTGCATCGCCGAGGGACTTCCCCAGGTGTACGGGACGCAGGGGCGGTGGTCCGAGGACGGCGAGCTTGGCCTATGGGAAATCGGGGATGCCGGCCAGGTGGACGAGAGGCGCGCGGCGCTCGGGCTTGCGCCGGTGGCCGAGTATCTAGTCTCCTTAAGGCATGCGTACAACGCAGAATGAAGACAGGCATTTATGACCGTGCGGGAAGCCACGCCCGACGACGCGGAAGAACTCGTCGCCTACGTCCACCGCCTGGACGCCGAACCGGGCAGCATGCTCCCGCGCGCCCCCGGCGAGTTCCTGATGACCGCAGGCGATGAGCGGAGGCTGCTGGCGGAGTACGCGGCCTCGGACAACTCCCTCTACCTCGTCGCCGAGGAAGAGGGCCACATCGTCGGCGGCCTGAGCTGCACCGGCGGCGGTCGCCTCGCTTCCCGCCATTGTGCCGACTTCGGCGTGTCGGTGGCTCGCGAGTGGCGGGGCCGGGGCATTGGAACGGCCCTGCTGGGCCGCTTGGTCGAGTGGGCTGGGGCCAGCGACGTCATCCGGCGCGTCGAGCTGGAAGTCTACGCCCACAACGCGCCCGCCATTCACCTGTACCGGAAGTTCGGCTTTGCCGAGGAGGGCCGGCGCCGATCGGCATACTTCCAGCACGAGGGCTTCATTGACGCCATCCTGATGGCGCGGCTGTTCTAAAGGGGAGTGACATGGACCAGCAAGTCTTTTATGGCGGCAAGTATGATGACCTGCTGACGAGCCACGCGCGGGCGGTTGACGACTTCTGCGAGCGCGGCGTTCTCCAAACGCTCTTCGGCTCCGGCCCCTACGACGGGTGGCTGACGGCGGAACTTGAAGCGGCGCGGCGGCGGAACTGTGGTCTCAACGGGAATTCTCTTGCGAAGAAACTTGAGCGGGCGCATCCTGCTTTTCGCTTTGAGGAGCATTTGGAAGAACTGGCGGAAGCTGCGGTCTGCGGAACGCTGGAACCGTTACGACGCGGCCTGCGACCGGCTGCCCATCCATCACCCTTCTTGACAAACCCCGTGCTGTCCCGCCATACTAGAGGGGTATGCTCACCGCCACTTTTATTCATGCCCCCGGCGTCGGCCCCGTCACCGAGCAGGCCCTTTGGGCGCAGGGGGTGACCTCGTGGGAGGACTATCTGGACCGGGCTGAAGCGATAAAACTAGCCCCGCGCCACAAGGGCGTCCTGCGCGGGACGGTGGAAGACAGCCTGGCCGCTCTGGAGGAAGGCCGGGCCGACTACTTCGCGCGCAACCTGCCGAACCGCGAGCACTGGCGAGCGGCCTCGCATTTCCCCAAGATCGGGTATTTGGACATCGAGACGAACGGTGGGCTGAGTGCTGACTCGATCACGGTGATCGGGCTGTACGACGGCGACGAGACCCACTTCTACGTCAAAGGCGAGAACCTGGCGCAGTTCGCCTACGAGGCCCAGGACTATGACGGCTTCGTCACTTTCTTTGGCACAGGCTTTGACGTGCCCTTCCTCAAGCGCCGCTTCCCCATTCTGGAG
>JANOOM010000665.1:0-6993 GCA_031421335.1 Armatimonadota bacterium | reverse complement strand
ACATCACGGCGCGCAAGGCGGCGGAGGCGGCGATCCGGTCCGCCCTGGAGAAGGAGCGGCACGTCGCCGAGACCCTCCAGCATACGATCCTGGAGGAGGTTCCCGAGGACCGGTTTCCGGGCCTATCCGTTGCCTCTCGTTACCTCGCGGCCTGGCAGGAGGCGCAGATCGGGGGCGACTTCTACGACACGTTCGCGCTGGACGGGGGGAAAGTAGTCTTCGTGGTCGGGGACGCTTCTGGGAAAGGCTTGAGCGCGGCGATCCGCACAGCGGAAGTGAAGTTCGCGCTGCGGGCGATCCTGCACCAGGAGCCTGCCCCTGCCCTAGCTCTGGCGATGCTGAACGACTTTGTCTGCGCGGCCCAGCGTTTGCAGGAGCGCGCCGAAGACACGTTCATCGCGCTGACGGTAATGGTCGTGGAAGCGGCAAGTGGTGATGTCTGCGTCGCCACGGCAGGGGCGGAACCGCCGCTTGTCTTACGGGCGGACGGAACCGCCGAAGAAGTACAAACTACGGGCGTCCCCGCGGGCTTTCTGGCCGAGCAGGAATACATGCCGCGGGAGCTGCGGCTGGGAGTGGGCGACGTGATCCTGCTGGCGACGGACGGCATCACGGAAGCGCGGCGGGGCAAGGAGTTTCTGGGCTACGAGGGCATGGTGGAGTTGGCGCAGCAAGCGATGTCTGGGATGGACAGCGTGGGGGCAGTCGCCCAGGCTGTTCTGGATGGGGCGCAGGCGTTCGCGGGCGGCACGCTTCACGATGATGCTTGCTTGTTGCTGGTTCGCCGACTGCCCTGTTGACACGTTGATACGACCACCGCCTCGTTCCCTCGTCCACCCCGTCTACGGCAGCGACGATCCCATCCCACCCGTGCTCAGGATCGGCCAAGAAGACCATCGCATCCGTCTGAATGACGAGCCAGCCACCTGGCGCCTTGGCCCGGTACTCACAGTGCCTTGGGGGAGCAAGATGTCTAATCAGGACACCATATCGGGAAACAAAAAAGCAACCCCCTCGCAATGCGAGGGGGTTGCTTTCTATGGAGTGTGCCTGAAAGTTTGGCTGGCTTAGAAGCCCACGAAGGGAATCGGACCCTTGACCTCTTCTTTACCAAAGAAGTGCTCTACCACTGAGCTACGTGGGCGCTCTCTCGTACCCGAACCGCGTCAGGTACGGAAAACATTATAGCACGTCCGGGCGGCTTTTGCAACCCTATTCCGCACCCATTTGGCTGGTCAGTTGCTCGCGACAACCTGCGTCCCGTTGTAAGTCCGCAGGTGGAAGCGGCCGTTTTTCAAGCGGGCGAGGTTGATCTGGCCCTTCGCGATGGCATTCACCGTATAGGTATTCGGGTCGCCGTCGCTGACGTATTTTAGGGCCTTCTGCTTTTCCATCAGTTCCAGCCAGTAGTGGATGGTGTCCCGGCCCGCGCCTGGGATGATGCGCGGGATGTAGTAGGGGTTGAAGTTCCTGTTGAAGAAGTCCTTGCCCATCGGCGAGGCGGCGGGGTCGGCACCAGCCCTCAGGGCGCAAATATTGTGATAGGAGACGCCGCCACTCGCGCCGTTGATGACCAGCTTCTTGTTCTTTGGGAAGACGCCGAAGGGCAGGGCCAGCGTGTCCACGGTGTAATTCGGCTCGTAGTGGTGGATGTTGGCGACCGCCCCGGCGAGTTCGGCCTCGACGCGGGCATCGGGCCAGTGGCGGATACCGAGCTGATGATGGATGGTATGGTTGCCGATCTCGAATCCTTCTTTGACCAGGTAGTCCATTTTGCCCTGTGCGTACTGCGCCTGGTAAAACGGAGGGGGCAGCTTCGTCCCGACATCAGTCAGCACGAAGAACGTGCCTTTGAGCGGCCAGTCGCCGTGCCTCGCGTGAAAAGCGTCGAGGATACCGACCGCGCAGTCCGGGTCCACCTTGCCGTCATCGGTGTATTTGAACTGGCCGCGTAGGGCGTCGTCGAAGGTCAGGATGACGGGCGACATGCCCGCCGGGCAGTCTATCTTGCCGAGCGCGTAGTCGTGCAGGTTGATCGGCCGGTAGTTGTGGTCGTACAGCCACTGGATATCGGCGCGGAAAGCGGACGCGGGGTACTGATAGCCGGTCGTCTTGAGGCCCTTGACCAGATCGTGGTACTCTAAGATGGGGACAAGCCCCGCCTCGTTCGGCTGTACTTTGGTCAGGTCCACAGGCAGCATCGGCGCGACTTGGGCGGCGAGCACGGGTCTGGGCTTGGCGGCGACCCCAGCCTGACCCCGGTGAAGCAGGTGGCAGCCGGAGAGCACCCCGGAGAACAGGGCGGCGGCCAGGCCGAGGGCGAGAAGTCGCGGGGAGAAACGGGCGCTTCGCATGGGGAATCCTTTTTCGGAGGCGGGCAACGATACTAGGCTTTATTATACCATGACGGCCCACGAGGAACAAGGGGAACCAACATGATGCGCTGGCTTGTGAGAGCTTGGAACAGCGGCAACAGCCTCCTGGGGCTGCTTGGGGCAGTCGGCGGGGCCGCCTCTTTTCGTCGGAAAGAAGCTATTTGGGAGGTCTCAGGGGGATGGCTGATCGCCCTCCTGGGCCGGGTCGGCTGGGCGGACGCCATCACGCTAGGCGACGTCATCTTGTATGCCGACGCTGCCCTGATCCCCCGGCTGCACGCGCACGAGATGGTCCATGTCCGGCAGGGGCGCGCGTGGGGGCCGCTGTTCCTGCCGCTCTACGTCCTGGAATCGCTGTTCCAGTGGCTGCGGACCGGCCGGGGCTACCGGGACAACCGCTTCGAGGCCGCCGCCCGCCGGGAGGAGAGTTGAGCCTGCCTGGTGAACATCAGAAGCGGAGGATGACGATGTTCACCCAGTCAAAGACACGGTTCGCCGTATTGCTCGTGCTCTGCTTCGTGTTCTGCTTCGTGTTCTGCTTCGCGCTGCCGGCGGGGGCAAAACCATCCGCCCCTGTATCCACCGCCCAGCGCGAGATCCAGGCCATCTACAACAAGATCAACGCTGCCGCCATGCAGAAGGACGTGGACAGTGTGTACGCTTACGACAGCGACGACTACACCCTGATCGACAAAAAAGGTCACGTCCACGAGCCTTCGGAGGGCCGCCAGGAGATGGAGCAGGGGATGGAAGTCGCGGACTCGATCATGGCGACCACTGTCATCCAGAGCTTCATCGGCACCGACACCGAGGCGACCATGACCATTAAAGAGCATGCCGTCGTCCGCATCGGGAACACCACGACGGGCCGGGCCGCGAAGATCACGGCGGACGACACGGCCCGCGAGCACTGGGTCAAGACGGCGGACGGCTGGCAGCGCACCCGCACGCGTATTCTCTCTGGGAGGAACGCCTTCCAGAAGAACTTCTGATGCCAAACGTCATGGCCTGCCGTCTCTATTGACAGCCGCCGAGCGGGGGCGATGAAGCGCGGTCGCCTAGGCCCGTGAGAATCGCTGACGTCACCGCTTCCAGAAGCGCAGGCGCTCCCACCAGGCGCCGGTCGGGTTCTGGGCGGCCAGTTCACGCAAAACGCGCGGCGAAAGGGCGGCCTCCTGCATCAAGGTCTCTACCTGCCGGCGCGAATCGGCCTCGGCCTGGGCGGGCGGTGGGGGCGACTTCAAAGCGGACTGGGCCAGCCGGACCGTCCCGGAGAGGGCGGGCGAATCGAGCGTGGCTTCTGCTTCGGGGGCGTCAAGATCTTCCGACATACTGCGTTTCTTCTTTCTGTGTCCGGGGGGCGCTGATGGCCCGGCGGTCGCGCCCGCTTTCGAGGCGTTCCACAGCCTCCAAGCGCCGCTCGATCTCGTGCTTCAGGGCGACCGTGGCCCGGTGGAGCAGGGACTTGACGGCGGACTCGGATCGGCCCAGAAGCGGGGCGATCTCGCGCGCTGACAGGTCGCCGAGGAAGCGGTGGATGAGGACGTCTCCCTGGTCCGGCGGCAGGGCGGCGATGGCAGCGCGGACGAGTTGCTGCACCTCGTGGCGCTCGACGACCTCCTGCGCGGACAGGGCGCCGCTCGGGAGATGGGTGTCCAGTAGGGAGCGCATCCCCTCGATGACCGGCGCGTCCAGAGACACGACGCCTGACGGCGGGCGCTGCCGGTGGCCGTCCACGATCAGGTTCAGGGCGATCCGGTGCAGCCAGGGATAAAACGAGATTGGGCCGCCTTGGGGGTCCGTCTTGAGGCGGAATCGGCCCAAGCTTGCCAGGGCGCGCATGAACGTCTCCGAGGCGACGTCTTCGGCGTCCTGCGCGTTGTTGGTCTTGAGGTAGGCGAGGTGGTAGATGCGCTTGTAGTGGCGCGTGTGCAGGGCACCGAACGCGGACACGTCACCGCGCTGGGCGGCGGCGATGAGCGCGGCGTCGCTCGGCCCGTCCTGGGCCGGGCAGTCGGGCGGGACGGCGGCCGTCAGCCCGCAGATGACGAAAAAGCTAAACATGCGCTCTCCTCCCTGCATTCCCACACCCTTGAGTGTACCCCAGGACGGCAGATCAAGACAAGTCAGAGACCGCCCCTAAAGAGGGCGGCTTCTGGCAGAGCCGCGCCGGGGGGATACAGAGCCTTCGGCAGACAGGAAGCAATTCCCCAGTCGCCTGAAGGCGACACTCCCCTTGCTTGATTTTCTATGGGGCCGAGTCACAGGCCGAATGGCCGGTCCGGGAAGGCGAGGGCAAGCGGAAACAGCAGGACGGGTAGACGGGTGGTCATGGGCAGCGTCAGTGCAAAGCCGACGCTTCCGACAGGTCCGCAAACAGGGTGGCGGCCTTCGGCTCCCATCCTAACGTCTGACGCGCCTTGCCACTTGTCACCTTCTGGTCCATCGCGAGGGCGTCGGCGAACGGTCCCAGCGCCTGGCGGGCATCCTCAAGCGGCCAGGGCTGGGGTTGCCCCGGAACGCCCGCGGCCTCACCGACCGCCTGGGCGATCTCGCCCGAAGTGTGCGCCTCGTCATTGGCGGCGAGGAACATGGAGCCTGCCGGGGCGGTTTCGAGCGCCAGGACGTACAAGTCGGCCAGGTCTTCGACGTGGACCACCGTCCAGTGCTGCTGTCCAGTGCCGACGACGCGGACCGCCCCCGCCTCTTGCGCCTGCTTGACCATGCCGGCGATCATGCCGCCGCCCTGTCCGTAGACGATGCCGGGCCGGATGACGATGCCATGGCCGGACTCGGTCAAGACGCGCCGCTCGTGCGCGGGGCGCCAAGCCACTAAGGGCGTCGGGTCCAGTGGCGTCGTTTCGTCGGCGATGGCCCCGTGCGTGTCGCCGATGACCCAGATGCCACTGGTATACAGAAACGGCTTGTTCGTGCCGCTCAGCCCGGCCAGGATCGCGTCAAGCGCCAGCCTGTCGGCCTCGGGAGCATCAGCGGCGTTCGTGGTCGCCGTGTGGATGACCGCGCCCGCCGCCCGTGCCGCTTCGGAAATGACGGCGGCATCAGTCAGAGTGCCGCGCACTGGGTCAATACCGGCTTCCTCCAGCTTCCGGGCGGCTTCCTCCGAGCGGGCCAGTCCCGAGACGCGGTTGCCCACGGCCAGCAGCGCCTGCGCCACGGCGGAGCCGATGTAGCCGGTCGCGCCGGTCACGAATACTTTCATAGTGTTTCCTCCTGCCTGCCGAACAGAACGGGAGGAAAGGGAGTTCCCGCCCTATCGGAACAGGCTGTGGCGCTTTTGGGGGAGGGAATAGCGGGGAACCCCTCCCACCTCGTTCCTCGGCACCCTCCCTGAAGCGGAGAAGGAGGCTGAGAGGGTGGTCGAGAAGTTTTGCTGTGACTGAGGGTTTTGCCGTGACTGAGGGTTTTGCCGTGACTGGGCCGGCGGTTTCATCAAAACAGCACAATTAAGCCAGCAAGACCTCCCGTTGACCCTCTCGCCCCCCTTCCCGTTTCGGGAGGGGCAGCGACTTGTCGCGGGGTGGGTTCTCGCCCCCCACAGCGCCAGCGCGTAAGCCCCGATGGCCCACAACCAGACCAGCGAACGCCCATGCGGGAGCACAGGCACATGGCGCAAGGCCGGAACCACCGAAGCTGGAAACAGTGCAGCCTCAGGGGCATCGTCCGCTGCGTAGCCTTCCATGGCGTCCAGTCGGGGCTTCTCGGCGGCGTAAGAAGCCGAATAGCGGCGGACGAGGCCGTGGATGAGGGCTGCGTAGAGGCCCTGCCGCTGCTGGAAGTCGGTCGCGTCGGCGGGGCTGCCCGAGTGCGTTTCCACGAGTGCGCTCAGAATGTTCTGATGGGCGAACCAGCGGTGCGCCAGGCGCGTGTCGGTGTCCGCCCCCCAGGCCGTCGGGTGGATGGGGTAGCCGCAGGCGGCCAGGTCCTGCGCGGCCTCTCGCTGCAAGACGTGGGACGCGTTCCCCTGTATAGTTGCCATCTCGCGCGGGACTTCGAGGCAGTCGGCGTTGTATTCGTCGTCGCCATCCCAGTTGTGGGCGTCAATGACAAGGTTGGGCCGAATCAGGTGGGCGGCGCGGGCGACGGCGCGTGTTTCGGGCTGATGGAACACGCCCCAATCACGGTTGAGGTCGGCCCCCACCCCGCTCGCGCGCGTGTCTGCCTCGGCCCCGTCCGGGTTTACCATCGGCACCAGGTACAGGGTGACATGACTGAGTGCCGCGCGCAGGGCCGGGTCGCCGCCCCCCGCCAGGCGGTGGATCAGGCCCAAAACGGCCTCGGTGGAAGCCGGCTCGTCGCCGTGCTGGCGGCACAGAACCAGCACGCGAATGGTCTGGAAGGTGTCGGCACCGGGGCCGGCGAGGCGCACCAGCCACAAGTCCCGTCCGCCCTTGGCGGACTTGCCCACCGAGACGACACGAACGAGGGGGCAGAGCGTGGCGTCGGCCTTGAGCTGAACCGTCATGCGGGCATAAGGGGTGACGTTGGGCTGGGCCGCGGCGCTTAGAGTGAGCCACAGAAAGAGAAGCGCGCAGATTAAAGCGGGGCAGCGCATCAGATAAAGTGGTCTTCGTAGAGGCGCGGCAGGCGCGCGCTCGCC
>JANOOM010000664.1:0-1536 GCA_031421335.1 Armatimonadota bacterium | reverse complement strand
GGACGCCTCAAAGACCCGGCTCGTCGTCACTGGCACGCCGAACGTGTCGGCCATGATCTGAGTCCACGACGGGTCGTGCGTCAGCGCGCCGCCCGACGCGACGATCTCCGAGGCAGACCGGTACTGTGCCATCAGCAGGTCGCGCACGGCGGCGAAGGTGTAAGCGACGGCCTCCTGGGAGGCGCGCAGGATGTCGGCGGGCGTCGTGTGCAGGTTCATCCCCGAGACCGTCGCCCGCGCCCCGACGTGCCAGCCCGGCGAGCGCTCGCCCGCCCAGAACGGCAGGACGGTCAGCCCGTGCCCGTCCGGCGCCAAGCCCGCCACCGCTCGGGCGGCGGCCTTCGGGTCGCCGAGCTGGAGCGACTTCTGCGCCCACGCGAACACGTTGCCGCCGTTTGCGAACGCCCCGCCGACCAGCATCCGCGCGTCGTCCACCCGGTAGCAGAACAGCCCGGCGGGGATGTCCACATGGTCCGCCCGGACGGCCACCCGCATCGCCCCCGACGTGCCCAGGTTGATGGCGATGCGCGTGGCCTCGGAGGCGCCACTGCCCGCATTCGAGCAGGCCCCGTCGCCCCAGGCTGGGAACCAGGGCAGGTCTTTGAGCGCTGCTATCTCCCGCCCCCACTCCTTCGTCAGCCCCGACTGAGACTCTTTGGCGCCCGCGACGGCATTGAGCTGGTCCCAAGTGATGGGCAGGTCCTTCAGCGTCGCCTCGTCCCACTGCTTCGCGTTCGGGTCGAACAGGCCCGTCCCCGAGGCCATGGACAGGCTGCACTTCGTTGTCCCGAACAGCCGCAGGGCGACGTACTCGCCGAAGGACATCCAGTGCCGGACCTTGCCGAAGACCTCGCCACGCGTCTCGTGCAGCCAGCGCAGCTTGGCCGGCCAGTAGGAGGTGTGCAGGACGCACCCGGTCCGCAAGTGGTAGGCGGCCCCGTCCAGTTCCCCTTGCAGCGCTTCGGCCTGGGCGCGCGCCCGCGTGTCCGCCCACGAGAAGAGGGGCGTCGCGGCCCGGCCGTCTCCGCCGACCCCGACCAGGCTGTGCCAGAAGCACGAGATGCCGACACCTGCGATGCGTCCCACCGTTTCTTTGCCGGCGGCCTTCAGCAGTTGCCCGACGCACTTAGTCGTCAGGGCCAGCAGCGCCTCGGCATCCGCCTCCACCCCACCGTCCGCAGTCGTGGTCTGGGCGTAGGCGATCTGCGCTTCCACACCAGGCAGCGCGCGCCCGCGCACATCGAAAAGCATGGCCCGGACCGACGAGGTCCCCATATCGAGAGTCAGGATAAGTGCTTTTTTCATAATGCGGAACCCACCCCGCTGCAAGCAGCGACCCTCCCGAAACGGGAGGGTGGGGCGAGAGGGTGATCGGACGGTTTCATGTGATGAATGGGTGCCAGGGTGGTTAATCGGGCACGGTCAGAAGGGCACGGTCAGAAGGGCACGGTCAGAAGGCACGGTCAGAAGGCACGGTCAGAAGGCACGGTCAGAAGGCACGGTCAGAAGGCACGGTCAGAAGGCACGGTCAGAAGA
>JANOOM010000663.1:0-2991 GCA_031421335.1 Armatimonadota bacterium | reverse complement strand
CCCGCGCCGTCCGACGGTGGGCAAGGCCGGCGAGGGGGAGATCATGGCGGGGATGCTAAAGGCGGCACTGACCGTGCTCTCCGACCCGGACGTGCCGGGGTCGGAGAAGCGCAGCGCGCTGGCCCCCATCGTCGAGCGGGTGATCTGCCAGAAGGGGGATGCCGACGTCGTCTTCGCCCCGGGGCTCTTCGACGAGTCCTGGGGCAAAGGCGGAGATGCTCAAACTTATCAGACCACCTGCATCGGCATCAGCACGCAGAGGTAGTCGGCGTCGTCGGTGGGGCGGATGACGCCGGGGCGCAGCGGCTCGGTCAGCTCGATGTGCAGGCCCTCGGTGTCCAGGACGTTCAGCACGTCGGCGAGGTACTTGGCGTTGAAGGCGATCTCGACCGGGCTGTCGTCGCCCTCGCGGGCCACCTCGACCTCCTCGTAGGCGTTGCCGACGCTGCCGCTTTCGGCGGTGATGGTCAGCTTGTCGCCGTCCTCGGTGGTCCGTAGAACGACCCGGCTGGCCGAGTCGCGGGCGACGATGGAGGCGCGCTTGACGGCGGCGGCCAGCGGGGCGCGCTCGACGGTGAGGGTCTTGGTAGCCTGGGCGGGGATGACGCGCTCGTAGTTTGGGAACTGGCCGTCAATCAGGCGCGAGATCAGGGTCGTCTTGCTGCCCTGCCCCTCCGCCTTCTCCTCGGGCTTACCGTTCTCGATCTGGAACTGGATCTGGTTGCCGGACAGGGTGACGACCACCTCGCCCTCGTCGTTGCCGATGATCCGCAGCAATTCGTTCATGGCCCGCGACGGCACGATGGCGCTCGCGCTCCCCGACCCCTCCTTGACGGGGCAGTCGCGGACGGCCAGCCGGTGCGTGTCGGTGGCGACCAGGCGCAGGCTGTCGCCCTGGAAGACCACCAGAATGCCGGTCAGGATCGCGCGGGTCTCGTCGGTGGACGTGGCAAAGATGGTTTGCTTGATGGCGTCACGCAGCGTCTCGCGGTCCATGACGAAGCGCGAGTCTTCCTTGACCTGCGGCAGCAGGGGGAACTCGTCTGCCGAAAGGCCCAACAGCTTATAATTGGCCTTGAGGCAGCGCAGGTGCAGCGTGTTGGTGTCGTCTTCCACCGTCACCGACACGTCGGCGTCGGGCATGGCGGCCAGAAGCTCGGTGAAGTTGCGGGCGGGCGCGGTCGCCGCGCCGTCTTCCATGATGCCGATGCCAGGCAGGGTGTGTTCCATCCACATCTCAAGGTCGGTCGCCATCATCGAGAGCTTGCCGTCTTTGGCGGCGATGCGGACGTGGGTGAGGATGGGCAGTGACGAGCGGGTGGCAACGGCCTTGCCGACCGTCTGAATGCCCTCGAAAAGTTCCTTGCGGGGGGAAGTGGCCCGGAGCAGTCCGGGGGTGATCGTCTTTGCGGCCATGATGTAAAGTCTCCTTGTGATCGTTTAGAAAGGCCCCCAGCCCCACCCCACTAAAACCTAAAATACTGGGGGAGCCAGAGGGGAAAAGGCTATTCTGCTCCTGCTCCCCCATTGTTTGGGTCTGGGGGGCTGGAGGGCTGGTCGGGCTTTTTGAGAACCGAGTGCGGATCGCCCCGTGCGCGCACAGGCAGCCGCCCAGGAAGAGGGTGGGAATAGTAGGGGACGGGAGGGAAGGGGACGGGAGGGTAGGGACAGAGACGCTATCCCTATGTTCCGCATACGGTCCGCGTAGGGGCGGTGGCTCCGTCCCCGCCCTTCTCTCTGTTTGCCGTCCGTGCGCCCTCAGCGCGTCCGCCCCTGTGTCCCCGCCCTAACGGTCGGCTGCGCTTCCGCGTGCTCGTGCAGCAGCCGGTCCAGGGCACGCTCGACGAACCAGCCGTCGGGCCGCTCGGCGGGGGCCGACTGCAGGCGCGCGACGGTCGCCCGCAGCGCGGCGACAGCGGCGGCCTCTTCCGGGTGTCCTTCGAGATGATCTTCTACTCGCGCCCGCAGTGCTTCGGGTAGGGCGTCGTCAATGTATAGGTCAATCAGCTCGTCCCGCTCGTCTTCGGTCATGGGTCCTCTTTTCCTAAAGCTTCCAGCGCGTCCCGCAGGGCGCGGCGGGCGCGGCCGTGCAGGGACTTCGTCGCCGCTGCCGTCCGGCCCAGAACCTGGGCCGCCTCGGCGGCCGTTAGTCCTTGCAGATCGCACAGCGTCAGCACCAGTCGGTGGTCCTCCGAGAGCGCGGCCAGCGCCTCATCTAAGTCGGAGACCACTTCCGGGCCGGGCGAGAACAGCACCCAGTCGCCCCGCTCGGTCAGGCCCGAAAGCGACAGGGTGGGGAGGCGCGGCTGGCGCAGCCGCTCCAAACAGACCCGCCGGGCGATGCCCAGCAGCCAGGTCTTGAAGCGGCTCTCGCCGCGCCAGTTCCCCGCCCGCAGCGCGCGCCCCGTCCGCAGCCACGTTTCTGAGGCGGCCTCCTCGGCGTCTTCGCGCGTCGGCAGGAAGCGCCGGGCGAAAGCGTAGGTCGCCTCGATGTGGCGGCGGAACAGCGTTTCCAGGGTGCGCGGGTCCCCCTCGGCCTGGTAGCGCGCTGCCAGAAGCTCATCATCGTCCCATTCGGCCATGTTCATTGTCTTTGTGTCGTTTCGGCGGCGAAAAGCGCCGCGCACGCGAAAAAATAATCGGGGAACTTTTTTGCGCGTCCTTTCGCTTCCTGTGCCGTATAACCGTCTGCCTCCTTAGGCCACAAGGAACAAACCGATGAAGACATTCGCCCGACTTTTCTCCGCGCTCGGCCTCGCCGCCGTGTTCGCCACCTCCGCCTTCGCCCAGGCACCCGCCCCCATGGGGAAGCACGTCAAGGGCTACACCAAGATGACCAAGACCGGCAAGATGGTCCACGTCAAAGGCTACACCCGCGCACCGAAGATGGCCGTGCCCAAGATGGCCCACGTCAAGGGCTACACCAAGATGACCAAGACCGGCAAGATGGTCCAGGTCAAGGGCTACAACCGCAAGGTCGCCCCCAAGAAG
>JANOOM010000662.1:0-4501 GCA_031421335.1 Armatimonadota bacterium | reverse complement strand
CTTGGCGATGACCGTGGAATAAACGCCGCCGGTCGTGACGGTCGAGTCGCGCGTCAGGTTGATGTCCACGAACCTTTCGTAGTGGCCTAGGTCGAGGTCGGTTTCGGCTCCATCGTCAGTGACGAACACTTCGCCGTGCTGGTAGGGGTTCATCGTGCCGGCGTCCACGTTGATGTACGGGTCGAGCTTGGTCATGGTGACCTCGAAGCCGCGGTTCCGCAGCAGGCGGCCCAGGCTGGCCGTCGTGATGCCCTTGCCGATGGACGACACGACGCCGCCGGTGACGAAAATGTACTTGGTGGACATAGGACTCCTGAGTGGTGCGAATGAGTGGTGCGAACAAATGGGGCGCGGCGGGGGGAAGCGCGGCGCAGGCCGGAGTGGGACAGCCCTCAGCCCGCGCGCCCGGCTATTATGGCACATCGCGCCCGCGTTTGGCAAGGGGAACCCACCCCGCCGCAAGCGGCGACCCTCCCGAAACGGGTGGGTGGGGTGAGAGGGTGGTTGAGGGGGACTCGTGGGATGATTGGGGAGCGATCGGGTTAAGGGGGGTTGGTCAGATCGGCACGGGGAGTCCCCCCGGACGGGACTGGCCCGACCGGCGGGACCGGCCTCCCCCGACAGGACCGGCCCCCTCACCCGCAGAAAACCCCCCGACCACCCTCAGCCCACCCTCCCGTTTCGGGAGGGTCGCCGCTTGCGGCGGGGTGGGTTCAGGCCCCTTGACTCTCTTATCATTTCATGTTATTATAGTTATAACAATGATATGATAAGTCAGACAACCGAATTAACTCTCTGCCTGCTGGAAGAAAACGACTGGCCCACACTCTTGAACTGCCTGGCGGGCATCTTGGACAGCCTGGCCTTACACGGCGGCGATCTCGTCGCCGGCTTCCAGGCCCGCGCCGCCTGCGACCCGGACGCCCTGGCGTGCGCCACCGTCGCAAATCACCTGAACCGGCTTGCCGCTGACTTCCCCCGCGCCGCTGGTTTGATCTACCCCGAATGCAAGACGCCGGATGAAGACCGAACAAAGGAGAAAAGAGACAATGTGGCAGAGATTTACAGAACGCGCCCGCAAGGCCGTTTTCTACGCCCAGGAAGAAGCCCTGGAGCTGGGCGAGAACCTCGTTGGGCCTGAACACTTGCTACTTGGACTGGTCCGCGAGGACGACAACATGGCCGCGCGCATCCTCGGCCGGCTCGGCGTGGAGCCGGGGGCGGTGCGGCAGAAAGTCCTGGCGAGGCTCGAGCCAGGCGAACCCGGGACGGGCGAAGACCTGCGTCTCACGCCCGCTGCCAAGCAGGTGGTGGACTGGGCTTATGAGGAGGCGCGGCATCTCCTCGACAACTCTATCGACGCCGAACATCTGCTGCTTGGGATGCTGCGCGAGCCGGTCGGAATCGTGCCGGAAGCCCTGGCATCGCTCGGGGTCACGCCCGAAGGCGTGCGGGAACAGTTGCAGCAGATGAGGGCTGCGGCTAAGATGGCCGCTGACAAGCCCTCGGAAGAACTCCTGAGCCTCGACGAAGCCGTCAAGTTCCTGGGCACCAGCAAGCCCACCTTGTACCGCCTGCTCGGCCAGGACGAGATCAAGGGACTCAAGGTGGGTCGCCAGTGGCGGTTCCGCCGCGCCGACCTCACCGCCTACATGGAGCGCGGCCCTGTGGCCGTCGCCGCCGCCCCGAAGGAGGATCTCGACATGGAACTCAGCTTTTTTGCCGACCAGTTGTCCGAGCCGGAGCCGGACGGGTCAGGCGACCCGGAGGCCAAGACCGTCCGGCTCGCCCACAAGATCATCCAGCTCGCCATCCAGTCGAAGGCCAGCGACATCCACCTGGACCCGAACGCGGATGACTTCCTGCTGCGCCTGCGCGTGGACGGTGTCTTGCAGGAGACGCGCCGCCTGCCGGCCAGCACGCGCGAATCCCTCACGGCCTATTTCAAGACGATGGCCGAGCTGGACGTGAGCGAGAAGAAGCTGCCGCAGGACGGGCGCATCCCTGTCCGGCACGAGGGCAAAGACTACGACTTCCGCGCCGCCGTCCTGCCGTCCATGCACGGCGAGTCCCTCACCCTGCGGATACTCGCGCGGCAGGACGTCCTGCTCGGCCTGGACAGGCTGGGCATCACGCCCGAGGACCTGGCCCAGATTCGCGCCCTCCTGCGTCGGCCCAATGGGATCATCGTCGCGACCGGACCGAATGGGGCGGGCAAGACGACCCTGCTGTATAGCTGCCTTCAGGAAGTGGCGGGTGTCGGCAAGAAGACGATGACTGCTGAGGATCCCGTCGAGTTCCTCCTGCCCTACACCACCCAGACCCAGGTGAACCGAAAGAGCGGCCTTTCCTTCCCCGGCATCCTGCGCTCGTTCATGCGTTCGGACCCGGACGTCATTTTGGTCAGCGAGATGCGCGACCCTGAGACGGCCCTGCTCGCCGTCGAGGTCTCGCTGACCGGGCACCTGCTCCTGACCGCCCTGCACGCCGGGGACGCCCCTTCGGCCTTGATGCGCCTGATGGAAATGGGCATTGAGCCGTACCTCGTTGGGGCCACCGTCGCGGGCGTCATCGCCACCCGCCTGGTCCGCCGGGTCTGCGAGGGCTGCAAGCAGGCCGTGGATCTGTCCGCCACGCCGACACTCGCCTACGTCACCCGGCTCGCCGCCGAGGGCGGCTACGAGGTCCCCGATGCTGCGGCCTTCGTTCGCGGGGCCGGCTGCGAGCACTGCCGGGGGCGGGGCTACCGGGGCCGGATGGGGCTGTACGAGGTCCTGCCCATGACCGAGGACTTGGCCGAGGCCGTCCTGCGCCGCGCACCGGCCGAGGAACTGGCCGACATCGCCATGGAGCGCGGGATGCGGACTCTGCTGGCCGACGGCGTCCGTAAGGCCGCCGAGGGGCTGACGACGCTGGAGGAAGTCATGCGTGTCGTGACGGTGGCGGCGTAGGGGGGGCGGCGGATGGGCGGGGCGGTGGCGTCGGCCCGCCGCTGCCCGTCCCACCCTCTTGCCGCAATTCTTTTTCCAAAACCTTGCAGGAATCCCCCCGGTGAGCGTGGAAAAGTATTAAGAAAACTTTTCCTAGGGAGATTATGAGCATGGCATCCTATGATGCAGAGATCGCCGGATACACCGTCACCATCAATTATCAGCAGGGCGGGACCAACCAGGTCGGCGTCAAGAAACCCGCCAAAGTGAAAGCCTGGGCCATTTGCCCCATTTCTCAGAAGCGGATCGAGGGCGCCTCGAACTCCATGGGCGAGGCCACCCGCGACGTCCAGCGCAAAGTCGCCGAGAGCATTCAGACCGAGACTGAGGCCAAAGTGGCCCAGCCCGCCGAAGCCTAACGCGCCGGGAGCAAAAAGCCACAAGCAGGGGGCGTCATGACTGACTCGTCGGAGCGGTGGGAGCTAATCGGGTGCGGCTCCCCGCTGGGGGCGGATGCGGTCGGCGGCGTCCACTCAGAAGGGTTCACCGCCTGCACGGCCCATGCGAACGGCGACTTCGGGTGGCGCTACGTCCCCTACGGCTGGAAGGCCGCCCCCACCGCCTAGCTATGCGTATCCTCGCCATCGGCGACATCCACGGCTGCGCTTCTGCCCTCGACGCCCTGCTTGCCGACGTCGCCCCGGCCCCGGAAGACACCCTCGTCACCCTGGGCGATTACTGCGATCGCGGCCTGAACACGCCCGCCGTTCTGGACCGGCTCATCGCGCTCGGCAAATCCACCCACCTCGTCGCCCTGCGCGGCAACCACGATCAGATGATGCTGAACGCCCGCCATGACCCCGTCGCCCGCTCCGAGTGGCTGCAAGTTGGCGGGGACGCCACCCTGCGCGCCTACGGCGGTCTGGGCGCCGTGCCGGCCGCCCACTGGCGTTTCCTGGAAGAGCAGTGTGTTGACTTCTGGGAGTGCGAGACCCACTTTTTCGTCCACGGCGGCGTGTACCCCGACCTGCCGCTGTGGGAGCAGCCCCGGTACGTCCTCTACTGGCAGCGGTTTGAGCGCGCCCGGCCCCACGAGTCCGGCAAGGTGATGGTCTGCGGCCACACCAGCCAGAAGAGCGGCCTGCCAGCAAACCTCGGCTATGCCGTCTGCTTGGACACTTTCGCCTATGGGGGAGGCTGGCTCTCGTGCCTGGACGTCGGCAGCGGCCTCGTCCGGCAGGCCGACCACGGCCGCCGTGTGCGTCAGCTCTGGCTTGCGGACCGGCTGGAAGCGTGAGGGTGCGTCAGACCGGACCCTGTCGCCCTGTTCACGCTGGAAGACGTCCGCCTCCTGCCCCGCCCCCTCAAAGACGCCCAGGAGAGCGACCGGGCCTCTTTGCTTCGTCTCGGTCCCGACCGACTCCTTTCCGCGATGCGTCTGGTAGCGGGACTGAAACCGAAAGCGCCCGCTTATGGCGGGTGGAACGGCGACGCCTCGGTGCTGACCGGGGAACACGCCAACACGGAGATCCTCAAGTTCGTCGGCTATGAGCGCATCTACCAGCTCACCG
>JANOOM010000661.1:0-3731 GCA_031421335.1 Armatimonadota bacterium | reverse complement strand
ACAGAGTATACCAGGCAAGGCGTCCGGCGCCGGCACCGTCCGCAGTTTGCGGTATTCTCACCACATGAGATGGACAAACAGGAATCGGCGGGGCCGAAGCGGAACTAGACCGGCGCATCACGCCCAAAGGACAACACGCATGGCTCTGAGTGAACTGGCCGGTAAGCCCGCCCCGCATGACCTTCTAACCAATATCCCAAGGCTTATCGCCGCTTATTACACGGAGAAGCCGGACCCCGCCGAAGCATCCCACCGGGTCTCGTTCGGCACGTCGGGGCATCGCGGGTCTTCGCTCAAAGGGACTTTCAATGAGGACCACATCTTAGCCATCTGTCAGGCCATCGCCGAGCAGCGGGCGGCCGAGGGGGCCACGGGGCCGCTCTACCTCGGCATGGACACGCACGCCCTGTCCGAGCCGGCCCACCGGACGGCGATTGAGGTCTTTTCGGGGAACGGCATAGACGTGCGAATACAAGCGGGTGGGGGGTACACGCCCACGCCCGTCGTCTCGTTCGCCATCCTAACATACAACGTGGGCCGGACGGAGGGGCGCGCGGACGGCGTTGTCATCACGCCCTCGCACAACCCGCCCGAGGACGGCGGGTTCAAGTACAATCCCCCGTCGGGCGGTCCCGCCGACACAAGCACGACCAGACGCATCCAGGACCGGGCGAACGCCTTGCTGCAAGGCGGCCTGAAAGAAGCAAAGCGGCTGCCCTATGCACAAGCGCTCAAGGCCGGGACGACCCGGACGCACGACTATGTGACTCCCTATGTTGAAGCGCTCGGGACCGTCATTGACATGGAGGCCATCGCGCAGAGCGGGCTGAGGATCGGGGCGGACCCGATGGGCGGCGCGGGCGTCGCCTACTGGGCGCCCATCGCCGAACAGTACACGCTGGACATCAGCGTCGTCAACCCCAACGTTGACCCGACCTTCGGCTTTATGACCGTGGACAAAGACGGCAAGATCCGTATGGACTGCTCTTCGCCCTATGCCATGGCGTCCCTGATCGGTCTCAAAGATCGCTACGCCATCGCCTTCGGCAACGACCCGGACGCCGACCGGCACGGCATCGTCGCGCCGAGCGTCGGTCTGCTGAACCCGAACCATTACCTCGCCGTGGCGATCTCTTATCTATTTCAGAACCGTCCCGGCTGGCCCCAAGGCGCCGCCGTGGGCAAGACTCTGGTGTCCAGCGCCATGATAGACCGCGTCGCCGCCTCGCTGGGTCGGCCTCTGGCAGAGGTCCCCGTCGGCTTCAAGTGGTTCGTAGACGGCCTGCTCTCCGGCCTCTACGGCTTCGGCGGCGAGGAAAGCGCGGGGGCCTCGTTCCTGCGCCGCGACGGTGAGGCGTGGACGACGGACAAGGACGGCATCATTCTAGACCTGCTGGCCGCTGAGATCACGGCCAAGACGGGCCGCGACCCCGGCCAGCACTACGCGGCTTTGACCGAGCGCTTCGGCGCCCCCGTTTACGAGCGCATGGACGCCCCAGCCACGTCAGAGCAGCAGGGGATACTGGCGAACCTGTCGCCGGAACAGGTCACGGCGGAGGAGCTGGCCGGCGAGAAGATCACCGCCCGCTTGACCCGCGCGCCCGCGAACGACGCCCCCATCGGCGGCCTGAAAGTCGTGACCGAGAACGGCTGGTTCGCCGCCCGCCCATCCGGCACCGAGCCGATCTACAAGATCTACGCCGAGAGCTTCCTGGGCGCGGACCACCTGCGTCGCATCCAGGAAGAGGCGCAGGAAATCGTCGGCGCCGCCTTTCGGGCGGCGGGGCTGTGACACTCGCGTGGCGGGGAGGGGCCATACGAGGACCATGCCATCAATGGCACGGCTATTCGGCCTGCGGCCACGAAGTACCGCTTCGCGGCACTCAGATATGAGATCTTTCTGATCCCCGCGAAGCGGCGATTGTTGGCGTCCGCGCCGTGTAGCCATGTGTTTCAACACATGGTCTTACATGGTCTGGTTCCGTTGCCCCCCGCCGGGTTGACATCTGGGCACCCATGGGCAATAATATGCCCATGAATGCGCCCATGAACGCCCCGTTCCATTCTCTCTACGCGCACGGCTTCGTGCGCGCCTGCGTCTGCATCCCCTTCCTGCGCGTCGCCGACCCCGACTACAACGTCGCCCAGACGCTGGGGCTGGCCCGGCAGGCGTCAGAGATGGATGCGGCCATCGCCCTGTTCCCCGAACTTGGCCTGTCCGCCTACTCCAACGAGGACTTGTTCCATCAGGATGCCCTGCTGGAAGGGACACTGGCGGCACTCGACCATCTGGTGGCCGAGAGCCGCGACCTCTCCCCGCTCTTGCTGGTCGGAGCGCCCCTTCGCTTTGGCGGTCAGCTCTTCAACTGCGCCGTCGCCGTCTACCGGGGCCGGATACTCGGCCTGACGCCCAAGTCTTATTTGCCGAACTACCGAGAGTTCTACGAGAAGCGCCAGTTCACGTCCGCCCGTGACGCCATCAGCCGCGAGGTGACCCTCTTGGGCCAGCGCGTCCTGCTGGGCAACGACCTTATCTATTCCGCCGAGAACGTGCCTGACTTTGCCGTCCACGCCGAGATCTGCGAGGACGTCTGGACCCCCATCCCCCCGTCTACCTACGCCGCCCTGGGCGGGGCCACCATCCTCGCCAATCTGTCCGCCTCCAACATCACCATCGGCAAGGCCGAGTACCGCCGCGACCTGTGCGCGTCTCAGTCGGGCCGGTGCGTCGCCGCCTACCTCTACTCGGCGGCGGGGCCGGGCGAGTCGACGACGGACCTCGCGTGGGACGGTCACGCGCTCATCTACGAGAACAACGAACGCCTGGCCGAGACCGAGCGCTTCGCCGCCCACGAGCAGATCATCGCCGCCGATATTGACCTGGAGCGGCTCGCCCAGGACCGGATGCGTCTGACGTCGTTCCAGGACTCGGTCGGCGACAATCTGGACCGCGTCCGCGCCCTGCGCCGGGTGGAGTTCACCTTTGAGGTGCCACAGATGGCCTCCCCCGCCCCCAATAAGGGGGGAGCCGGAGACGGAAGGGCTGCTGGCGATGTCGGTGTAGGGGCGCTGCTTGCCGCGCCCTCTTCTCAGGCTGTACCTTTTCAGGCTGCTCCTATCCAGACTGCTCCTATCCAGGCTCCCCCATTATTGGGGGCGGGGGGGCCTCTCCTCCGCGCCGTCGAGCGCTTCCCTTACGTCCCCAATGACCGCGCGGTGCGCGACGAGCGCTGCTACGAAGCCTACAACATCCAGGTCCACGGCCTGATGAAGCGCCTCCAGAGTTCGCGCATCGAGAAGGTCGTCATCGGCGTCTCGGGCGGCCTGGACACGACCCACGCCCTCATCGTCGCCGCCCGGACCATGGACCGCCTGGGCCTGCCGCGCCAAAACATCCTCGGCTACACCATGCCCGGCTTCGCCACCAGCGACGGCACCCGCGCGAACGCCCTGGGCCTGATGGACGCCCTGGGCGTCACGTCCCACGAGATAGACATCAAGCCCTCCTGCCTCCAGATGCTGCGCGACATCGGCCACCCGTTCGCCCAGAACGGCGAGCCGGTCTACGACATCACGTTCGAAAACGTCCAGGCCGGCGAGCGCACGTCCCACTTGTTCCGCCTGGCGAACTTCCAGAATGGGATCGTTCTCGGCACAGGCGACCTGAGCGAGCTTGCCCTGGGCTGGGGCCACCTACGGCGTCGGGGATCACATGTCACACTACAACGTCA
>JANOOM010000660.1:0-2987 GCA_031421335.1 Armatimonadota bacterium | reverse complement strand
CCCGGAAGCCACGAAGGGGCCTTCGCGCCAGGAGTTCGGCGGCAGAGGCGCCGGCGCGGCAGAGAAAACCCGCGTCGGCGTCTGCGCGGCCCAGACCGACAGGCGCAGGAGCGAGTACCCGGCGCGCGTCAGCACGCGGGCATCCCCACCGCCGGGCAGGTGGGCCGCGCCCGCATAGGGGTCCGGGCGGATGGTGTCGGGGGAGGCGAGGAGCGCCCCGCTCGCGGCAGGCGCCTTCCCCATCGCCCCGAGGGAAGCGACACGCGGCGAGTCGAGGGGGGCGTGCGCCCAGGGCAAGACGCCGCGCGGGAGGCGCCAGGCCACCAAAAGCTCGGCGTTGGCCCGGTCGTACCACCAGTCCCGACCGAACCCCTGGCCGAACCCCTGGCCGAACCCCGATCCGCTCGGCAGCTCGCCGCCGGTGTCGCGCCGCCCCGGCCGGCCATTGAGGACGGTGATGCGGATGCCGGACGCGGTCGTCTCGGTCTCGGGGTGGCGCCAGACGAGGCGGTCGCCGCCAAAGCCGGCGTCGCGGACGACCTCGGCGTCGTGGAAGGTCACGCTCTCCGTGCGGGTCCCCTGCCGGATCACCGACCCCTGGAGCGTCAGCCAGTGCTGCTGGCCGGGATAGGCCGCGCCGACCGCCCCGTCCTGAAGTACCCAGCCCACCGAAGGCGGTCGGGCGTAGGCGGTCAGCGGCAGCAGGGCGAGCGGCCTCCCGAGGGCCGAGGGATCGGGCGGCGCGGCCCACTGCGGCGCGGCCCGGTCGAGCTGGAGCAGCCAGGTCTGGCCGGGGGCGGGGGGTGACGCGGCCTGGGCGGTGAGCACATAATGCAAGGTGGGGACGCCGGTCCGCAGGTGCTGGTCTGTGTTGGTCGGGGCCGGCCCCGCGCTCTGGGCCGGCCGCGGGTTGGCGGGGTCCTCATAGCCACCGGTGTCCTCGGCCTCGGCGGCGGAGAGGCGCAGGCTGAACGGGCCGATGCGGGCGGTGGGCCGGGCCGGCAGAAGGGCGGAAGGCGCGGCGGTGGGTGGCAAGCCGCTGATCAGCCAGGACGCGCTGCCGCTCTCCTTGTCAGCAGCCTTGCCGCCCGCTCGCGCCACCGAGACTCGGAACTGGCGGGTGGCCGCGCTGTAGCCGGCGGGGATCGGGATGAACAAAGCGTCCGGCGTGGCCGGCTGGCAGAGCAAGCGGACCGCCCCGCCCGTCGGCCGGCCCTCGGCGGAGAGCGGCCGGGCCGTGACCCGGAACTGGGCCGCGAAGGGAGTGGGCGTCAGCGTCACCGTCTGGGCGTAGGCCCTTCCCCCCACCCCAAGGTAGCTCGAAGACAACGCGTAGGGCGGGAGCGCGGACGGATCGCCCGGCCCCTCCCAGCGCACCGCCGCGAAGGCGCCCCCGTGGTGGGTGAGCGCCGGCTCCGCCACCAGGGAGAAGCGCCCGAACGGGAAAGCGTGACGGCGGCCGTCGGCGGGGATGGTGAGCGTCTTGACACCCACGCCCCCCCGGACGCCGACCCACAGGCCCACGCTGCCCGGCCCAGCCCGCAGAAAGGGGACGCGTCCGGGTGGCACCCCGCGGAGGGGCGGCGGGACGGGGAACCCGCTGGGCGGGACGCTCGAAGCGCCGAGCAGGGTCCAACCCGCCTGCACCGCGCTGCCCGCCACCAGGCGGGGCGGCGGCGGGGCAGGGGCACCGGGCGGCATCAAGCCGGCGTAAGGGTCCGCCCGCCGCTGCGCCTGCTCCCGTGCTGACAGCGGCCCGCCGCCGTGGTGGGCGTTGAGCTGCAAATGCGGGGCCAGCAGCAGCCACAGCGCGAGGAGGGGGATCAAGAACAGCCCGACGGTCATCAGCACGGCGCGCGGGCCACGGGGGCCGGGTCTGGGTTCGGTGGGGCCACGTCCGGGGGCGGCTTCGGGGACGGTCATGGGGACCTCGCTTCGCTTGCCGCTGTCGGCGTGGCCTGTCGCCCCAGTATATCACCGCGCCGCTCGGGTGTCAAGGAGGGTAGGGGCCGGCGGGGCGGGGGCGGGGGTAAAACCGCCCATGTGGCGGCCTTCAGGGCGGCCTTCAGCCGCGCCGCCCCGCTCCGGTTCACGGCGCACTGTGCCCCGCTGAGTGCGGCGTCATCTTTCCCCTCCCCGAGAGCCAAAGGCAGAACGGGCCGCGCGCGCGTCTGAGTTATTTCTTGAGTCTTTTCTGAGTCGGTCTCTGAAGTCTTCTCTGAAGTAGTTTGCGCGATCCCCGCAAACTTGCTTGAGACATTGCCGCGAACAAGTGTTCGTGTTCCCCGCAAGGCAGTGCGCGCCGTTTCGGCACACTTGTTGGCGGCATCCTGCGCCTGGAGGTGCCGCCAGACGGCCCGCACAACGACGTTCATGTCCAGCCGGAAATGCATGGTGGCCGGTAGGCCCCGCCGCTCCTCCTCCAGGACACCCGCCGCGCACAGGCGGCGCCGGGCGGTCTCGGTCTCGGCGCGCGACAGCCCGGTCTCGTCGGTGATCTCGCGCTGCGACTTCCAGAACCAGCCCCCGCTGCGCTCGCGAACACACGGGGTGCCGGTCCAGAACCAGAGCTGGGACAGGAGCAGGCCGCAGGCCGCGCCGCCGAAGACGCGGGCGAAGCAGGGCTGGTAGGCGACGACACGGCCCGCACCGGTCCCACCACCCCCAGCATTGAGGGCAGTCAGGGCGGCGATGGCCCGATATGCTTCCGGCGGCAGCGGGCCGTCGTCCGCGCCGAGGGCGGCTATCAGGGAAGTGGGGGGGGACAGTGCAGGCTGGAACACGGGCGAGACCCTCCTAGGCATTCAGTCGAGTCCATTGTAGCACAATTGCAGGTTTTTGTCTACTAATTTTAATCTGAGAATGAGGATAAGTGAATGGCTGAACCGGCGGGTGTGGGGTGCGGCGGCGGGCGAGCGGCAAACGCGGCGGGCGCGTGCCCCAACGTCAACCCGAACCCGGGCCTCAACTGTGCGCCTAGCCCGGCG
>JANOOM010000659.1:0-12046 GCA_031421335.1 Armatimonadota bacterium | reverse complement strand
CTGCGCCCGCGATGGCGGGGGCCTGCACTGCTACAGCACGGGGGTTCAGCCCCGTGGAGCAGATTTCCCAGACAAACCCTTCAATCACCTTAAACCCAGCCCCTTAATACCGCGCTCTTTACCGGGTAACGTCCGGCCCGTTCGACCCCCATAATAACGGTGTGAATGAGCTTCTGACAGCCAAACCCCGCGTCCTGGTGGTGGACCACGAGCCGATGAGTCGGACCCTGATCGATGCCGTCCTGCGGACCGATTGCCGCTACGACGTCCTGACGGCTTGCGACGCGCGGCGCGGCCTGGAAGTCGCCCGGACCGCCCGCCCGGACCTCGTCATGCTCTGCGCCCACCTGCCGGCCGCCGGCGACATCGCCGACGGGTTTGAGGTCTGCCGCCGACTCAAGGAAGAAGCGCGGACGCGGCGCATCCCCGTCATCCTGGTCATGGCCCATGCCGCCACCCCCGAGCGCGTCTTGGGGTTCGAGGCCGGGGCCGACGACTTCGTCACCAAGCCCTTCAACCGCGTCGAGCTGCTGGCGCGCGTCCGCTCCCTGCTGCGGATCAAGGCGCTCAACGACCAGCTCGACGAGGTGGAAGACGTCATTTATTCCTTGAGCCGGGCCGTCGAGGTGCGCCAGGGGGATGCCGAGCCGGAAGGCTCCACGCAGAGAGTCACCGCCTACGCCCAGGCGATCGGCCGGGAGCTTGGCCTGAGCGACGAGGCGCTGCGCCTGCTCGGCCAGGCCGCGATGCTGCGCGATGTCGGCAAGATCGGCCTGCCCGATACTCTTTTGCAGAAGCGCGGCGCGCTCGACGACCAGGAGCAGAAGCGCATGCAGCGCCATACGGTCATGGCCGAGCAGATCATGGCCCCGCTGCGCTCCACCGCCGCCCTACTGCCGATCATCCGCCACCACCACGAGCGCATTGACGGCCGGGGCTACCCCGACGGCCTGGCGGGCGACCAGATCCCCTTGGGCGCGCGCATCGTCGCCATCGCTGACGCCTACCACGCCATGCTCTCCCCACGTCCCTACCGGCCTGCGCTCGGCCCCGAGAAAGCGCTGCAAACGCTCCAGGCCGGCGCGGGCCGGCAGTGGGACGCCGACCTCGTCGCCCTGTTCGTCGCCTGGGCGGGCCGCCAGCCGCGCCCGCTCCCCGCGTTGAAGTAGTCCCCGCCACCGCTCTTCCCAATTCCAAGGTTGAAAACGTGCTGACTTGGGTAAAGTCCCAAGTCCCAAGAAACTGCGCCGAAACAATTTTATATAAACGTAAGGCAAGCTACTGAAATAGCGCCCGTTTTTTGTGACAATGAATGGTCCGCTTCCGTAATATAATGCAAGGCACGGGACTCGGCAGGCACTTATTCGCAATCATACGCTTCCGACGCACGGAACCCTGAACACCCCCGCGGTGTTTAAACGAGTAAACAGTAAAAGGGAATCTTGTGGCAAAGTCGGGGACAAAGGGGAAATCAATGGGGAGCAACACGGCACTGATGGATAACGTGGCAGCGCTGCCGCGCGGACTCGCTGTGTCGGACGAGCGGCGCGGCGGCTCAGAATTCGGCTCGGATGAGACGGGGCTTGGCGCGGTCGGAGCGCTCGACGACCCGGACGCGGCGCGCTTCCTGGCGCTCGCGGTCGGCGGGGACGATGACGCCTCGACGCCGCTGATGGACGGCTCGGCCCAGGACGACGATGTCGAAGACCCGGCCGAAGACGAGCCGCAGGAGACCGTCTACGCGCCCGTCGAGGACAACCCGCGCGACGAGTCGCTCCAGATGTGGATGCGGAAGACCAAGAGCACCAAACTGCTGAGCGCCAGCGAGGAGATTGATCTCGCCCGCCGCGTCGCCGACGGCGACCAGCGCGCCAAGGACATTCTGACCGAGGCCAACCTGCGTCTGGTCGTCAGCATCGCGCGCCGCTATTCGGTGCCGGGCATCAGCCTGGCCGACCTGATTCAGGAAGGCAACATCGGGCTGATCCGCGCGGTCGAGAAGTTCGACTATACCAAGGGCTACCGGTTCAGCACCTACGCCACCTGGTGGATTCGCCGCGCCATCGCGCGGGCTGTCATCAACCAGGGCCGGACCATTCGCATCCCGGTCTATGTGGCCGAGACGATCCACAAGCTGGTCCGCACCGAGGGCATGCTGCGCCAGCAGCTCTCGCGCGAGCCGACTCAGGACGAGCTGGCCGCCGAGATGGAAGTACCAGTCGAGCGGGTCAATGAGATCAAGCGGATCGCGTCCGAGCCGCTGTCGCTCGAAACGCCGGTCGGCGAGAAGGACTCGGCGCAGCTCGCGGACTTCATTCAGAGTAACGCCAACCAGTCGCCCTCTGATGCGGCTGTCAACCTGATCCGGCGCGAACAGCTAGACGCCGTTCTGGACAAGCTGACCCCGCGCGAGCGCGACGTCGTCCGCATGCGCTTCGGCCTGGACGACGGCTACGCGCATACGCTGGAAGAGGTCGGCCAGCGCTTCGCCGTAACTCGCGAGCGCGTCCGCCAGATCGAGCTGCGCGCGCTGAAGAAGCTGCGCCGCATGGGTCCGGTAGACATCCGGGCTTAGGAGACAACAAGCAAGCGCCCCCGCCCTATGAACAGGGTGGGGGCGTTTCATTGATGGGAAGACATACTCATGAGCAGCACGCCTACTTCTTCCAGTCCAAAAGTCCCACCGTCCGAGAGCAATGGTGCAAATGGCACAGCAGCGCTTCCCCAACCTGGTTGGCCCGTGCCTGAATTCAAGCATAACCTCGGAGACAATCCCCTCTGGCAATCGCTCATGGACGAAATAGAAGCAAATCGTCAGGCGGACATCGCAGAGGCAAACCGGCTAGCGGATCTGGAGCTTGAGGAATAATGGCGTACTTGCTGGACACCGATTCCGCTTCCCTTGCTTTTCGCGGCAATGAACGTGTTCGCACCCGCATCAGGCAGGCTCCGGCGCCTGGAGTATGGCTGAGTGGTATTGCCGCTGAAGAGATTATGCGCGGGACTTTGGGGTCAATCAGCGCGAACAGGGATAAGGCCACTGCAATTACTGCCTACGAGCTTTTTTCATGGTCGCTGGAAGCAGTATGCGAATATCGAGTCCATCCCTATAGCAAAGAAGCTGATCGTGTCTACACGTCGTTTTCTGCCCAAGTCAGACGGATCGGCTCGCAGGACTGCCGCATTGCGGCCAGCGCAATAGCGGCAGGCTGGATCGTCGTCACCGCCAATCAGAAGGATTTCTCGCGCATCCCCAGCGTGCAGTTCGAGGACTGGAGCCGCTGACAGTCTCACCCACCCTACTATGATGATACTCGTGCTCTGGAAACAGAGTGGGGGCATTTTCTTTGTCATATTCCTCAAAATCCGGGAACAATACTGTTGACAATAATGTCAATGTTGTTGTATAATGGTGTCACTACAGAAAGCCGGAGACCGCTAATTGGCAAAAAACGACGACCTGCAAAAACACACCCAGCGCGTACTCGCCGAGATGGGGGCGCCGGACAAGCCGCTGTCGGCCCGCGCGGCGGGCGAAAAGCTCGACATCGGCTATAACCAGATCTCGGACATGGTCAAGGGCAGATCGCCAGGCGAGAAGACTTTAATCAAGTTCGCAAGCGCCGTCGGCGAGTCGCCGGCCGAGTGGCTCCGATACGCGGGCAAGCACGCCTTCGCCGAGACGCTCGATGGCTCGGAGGCGCCCGAGTCCGACCCAGTCAAGCGCGCGGCATCGCAGATCGCCCGCGAGCTGTCCCAGGTCTCCAAAGACAAGCAGCCCTTGCTGCTTAAACAGATCCGCGCCCTGATCCGGGCCACCCGCAGTGACCCGGAACCGGACAAGTAAGACATGGATCGCACCGATTTAGAGAGCGTGAAGAAGATGACCCTGACAAAAACCGACCTTAAGCAGGCGATGGGCCGCCTCCGGCAGTTCCTGAGCTACCTGAACGCCGGCCCGCAGCAGGACTGGGACCGCGCCTATCTCTGCTCCGTCGCCCCCCTGAGCGCCGGCGCACTGCGCGTGAACGAGGAAGCCCAGCGCACGCACACGCCGCACTGACCAGAAACGCGAATGACAGCCCCGCCGGCTGGGTATGCTGAGAGTGGCAAAAAGAGTGGCGCCCCGACCAAAAGCAAGGGGCGCCACTTTTCGTTGCCGTAAAGTCGCCACTAAGAACACAAATGCGGGACAGTGCTGTCCCGCGAGGAGCGCCGAGCTATGAAAGCTGTACGAGGCACGTTTAATCCTTTCGTTTCCGTCGCCGGGGTTCCCCTGGTGGGCCTAGGCATACTGCTTCTGGGCCTCTGGCACCCGCAGACCCGTGTCCTGTCCGACATCAAGACGGGCGACATCATCATGCTCCAGGACCCCGACCCGCGCCTGGACCGGGGCCTGACGGTCTGCCTGCGCCAGCAGGCCAAGGAGGTGGCCCGCTGCCGCCGCCGGACCCCTGCTGATCTGGCCGAGGCGGTCGCCGGCTACAACCTGGTCGCACGCGAATGCACCCCGGCCGTTTTCCAGAGCACGGGGATGCCGCCCTCGCTATAGCCGTGAACACTGCCAACCCGTCAAACACCCATTGCCTGTCCCGACCCCTGCCAAGGAGTCGGGGCGTTTCGTTCGGGGGGCATGTCTTCCCGGCGCCCGCGGCGGGTCAGCGGGGGAGGGCCTGTTCCAGTTCCCCGAAAGGGACGAGGCGGACGCGCCCGCTGGGTTCGCACAGAATCAGCGTCGGCGTGGACGTCAGCTTGAGCGTCAGGGCGTCGCTCAGGTCAGCCCTGACTCGGGCTTTGGCCGTTGTCTTGATGGACTGGTGCAGGGCGGCGCTGCTGAGGTGCAGACGGCCCGCGTACCCCTCCAATGCCTCCGGGGCGACCCTGGCGTCGTCACTGTAGACGAGGTCATTCATCTGCGCGAACTTGCCCTGTTCGCGCCGCTTCCACATACAGGGCGGCGGTAAAGGCGGCGGGGTGGATTTCCAGCAGGGGATAATGACGGAAGATGAAGCCGACCTGGGGCTGCTCTGCGCGACGAGGGTCTTCAACTTTCCGTACTCGGCGCGGCAGGGCGGACACTGGTAGTCGCCGAACTCGACGAGAACAAATGGGCGGTGCGCCTGCGGGTCTGCTTGATGCGTCTTGCCGATGACATCGGCGCGGGTCGTGCCGGAGGGCAATGTCTCAGCGACGTTAGCCGGAGTTGCCGCCTGTGAGTGGTGCAGCGTGGAGAAAACGGCCCACACCGCAGTCAGGGCGAAGAAAAGGCTAGCGGCAAGATACTTGTCTTCTTTCTGCACGGTCAGTTCCTTGCTACGTTATCTGGGATCGCAGAGCCAGGCGCGGAGAAAATCAATGCCACTGCTAAAGCGGACATGGCCGTCGGCATAGAGAACGTTCATCACTGGTCTGTCCATCGATGATGATCGCTCCCCATGCCAATTCGTCGCGGCGTCAACCAGTACCGCCGAAGACGCCGGCCCCAGGATTTGTACACTCGGCGGATCGCCTATCGAGCAGTCCCCAGGGAAGTTGACCCCGTCCATGCCTAGTGGCAAGCGATAGACGTAAGACGTCCCCAAACGCTCGTAGGCGGTCGGAATAAGGTCCACAGCGAATACATTTCCTGTCGCATCATCTGACTTCGGATCAGAATGGATGCTGCCACAGCCCCCCACGCAGCATCCCGCGATTACCGGTGGGGCGGCATTCGGGAATTGCTCCTGGCAGAATTGGCCGACATCGGCTCCGCCGCTGAACGCGGCAAAGGCCATCCCCGCGAGGGACAGCGACGAGATCACGACCGCAGTTGTGGTGCGAGCCGCCTTGCTGAAGAAAATTGACATTCCGTTGTCCTTTTCCTGGATGATGACCCTGCCAGCCAATTCCGGCGGTTGTCTGCGTTGTCTACCTGCTTCCAGGTTGCCTGCTAGTATTATAAAGGTGGGGAGAGGGGGAGTTTGTCAAGAGATATTTGCAACTTTGTGATTTATTTTTCGTGAGCGAGCCTTTATTTTGTTGTCGGGCCATCTTACTTTAGTGGCGGCTTTGCGTTCGCGCAGAATATGATGTATAATACCACAACATCTTGACGGGCGGGCGAGGCAGGGCGCGACATATGGCACTAGGGAACGGCAAGAACGGGCACGGTCATAAGGCAAACGGGGCGGCCCTGCACTTCGCCCTGCCGCCACTGCTGACGCCCCCGCGCGAGCGGCTGGCGATGGGGACGGTCGTGCGCGGGTCGCTCCAGACCGGCATCCAGATGAAGCTGGCCGGCGTTGGCTCGGTCGAGGACATCCGGGCCGGCAAGTTCGTCGTCGTGGACGGGGCGCGGCACGAGTTCTTCGCCATGATCACCGACGTCACCTTGGACTGCGTCTCGCCCGGCGTCCTGGCCGACCCGCCTGCTTCCGCAGACCCCGCCGACGTCTTCCTGCGGTCCGCCCTGGCCGGGACGACGACGTTCGGCACCGTCACCCTGAAGCCGCTGCTGATGCGGACCAAGGCCGTCGGGGCCGAGTTCGAGCCGGTCAAGACCGTCCCGACCCACTTCTCGGGCGTCGGTGAGGCCACCGAGGAAGACATCGCAGACATCTTCGGGTCGGAGACCGAGGGCGGCAAGCACTTCACTTTGGGCACGCCGCTCGACATGGACGACATCCCGGTCTGCCTGGATTTGGAAAAGTTCGTCGAGCGCTCCAACGGCATCTTTGGCAAGTCCGGGACCGGCAAGACCTTCCTGACGCGCATTTGCCTGTGCGGGACCATCAAGCACCGGAAGGCCGTCAACCTTGTCTTCGACATGCACGGCGAGTACGGCTGGGTGGGCACGACCGAGGACCCGACCAAGCAGGGCGTCAGCGGCCTCAAAAAATACTTCGACAGCCGCGTCCGCGTCTTCACCATGGATATGGAATCCTCGCGCCGCCGCCAGGTGCCGGTCGAGACGCAGGTGCGTATCCCCTACAGCCAGATCACCTCGGAAGATATCCTCCTGCTGACGGCCGAACTCAACCTGAATCAGAGTGCCGCCGAGACGACCTATCTGCTGGAACAGCACTTCAACAAGCACTGGCTGGCCGCCCTACTCAAAATGGACGGCGACGCCATCAAGACCTTCGCCGAGAAGAGCGGCGCGAACGCCCTGTCCCTGGGCGCCCTGAAGCGCAAGCTGGGGCGCATGGCCGAGGAGTGCAAGGGCTTCCTGATGGAAGACCTGCCGGGCGAGGCCGACGACGCCGTCCGGCAGATCATGGCCTGCCTGCTCAAAGACATCAGCGTCGTTCTGGAGTTCGGCAACTACCGCAACCCGCTCCAGTACATGCTGGTCGCAAACATCCTGACCCGCCAGATCCACAAAAAATATGTGGAACTGACTGAGGAGGCCATGGGTGACAAGGGCAAGCGCCCGACGCCCCTGGTCATCACCATCGAGGAGGCGCACAAGTTCTTGTCCCCGCACCTGGCTGGGCAGACCATCTTCGGCACCATCGCCCGCGAGCTTCGCAAGTACAGCGTCACGCTTTTGGTGGTGGACCAGCGCCCTTCGGGCATTGATTCGGAGGTCCTGTCGCAGCTCGGGACGCGCATCACCTGCCTGCTGAACGACGAGAAAGACATCGAGGCCGTCCTGACCGGCATTTCGGGCGCGCAGGCCCTGCGCGGCGTGCTGGCCTCTTTGGACAGCAAGCAGCAGGCGCTCTTGATGGGCCACGCGGTCCCCATGCCGGTCGTCGTCCAGTCGCGCACCTACGACGACCAGGCGTTCCGGGACAGCATGGGCAGCTACGGCAAGACGGCGGCGGCGGCGGGGCTAGATATTAGTGACTGGAAGTAGTCCCGCCCCCCCTGCCCCCAATTCTGGGGGAGCCGGAACAGATCAGGCACACCCGGTCCGGCATCGTCTCTTAATCCGGCTCCCCCAGAATTGGGGGCGGGGGGGGCTTCTTCCGGCCCTCTTGCTCCTTGCCGCCCCCGCCTCTGCCCAGATGCCGAACGCGGGCGACGCGCCCCCCAATGCGCCGCCGCTGCTGGTCGCTGCCCCCAATACGCCCGCGCTTGCCCCGACGCTCGTCCCAACTCCCAGCCCGACTCCCAGCCCGACTCCCAGCCTGCCCTCAGTGGACAGCACGGTCAAGGCCATCACCGGCCCGCTCGACCGCCCGCACGTTCAGGGCCTGCGGATCGTCTACGGCGGCGAGTTGACCCTCAACGCCGACCAGGCCGACGGCGACCTCAGCCCCCTCGTACCGGGCCTGCCGGGCCGGAACGAGCGCTACACCTTGAGCGGCCACGTCCGCATCCACGAGACCGACACGACCCTGAATGCGGCCCTTGTCACCTTCGATGGGGTCGCCGGGGAGGCCGACGCGGCGGACGTGCTGCTCAACCAGAAGGCCCTTACGGTCCGCAGTAAGTCCCTGCGAGCGGCGCCCCAGCGGCTGGCTGTGCCGCCGGGCGGGAAGGCCGTCTATTTGCTGACAGCGACCGAGGGCGACATCACCACCGTGCCGCCGGGCGAGAAGGCCGACTACCGCATCCACGCCCAGCGCATCACGCTGGACGAGGGGAAGAAGCGCGGCGTCCTGTACAACGCGACCTTATACCTGTTCGGGACGCGGCTGCTGACGATCCCCCGAATCTTCTTCCGCTTGGGATCGGGCGGGGGGGCGGGGCGGCGGACAGGGGCGCTGCCGACCTTCGGCGTCTCATCGCGCTACGGCACATACCTCGCCTTCGGGAGCAGCCTGCGCGTCGGCAATGCCCCCGTCCAGTACCGCCTGCTGCTGCCGACGCGCCAGTCGGTCGAGGCGGCCGTCACCAGCCAGCAGACCCTTTACGCGCCGCCCGCCTACGCGCCGCCCGCCTACGTGGCCCCCGCGCCCCGCACCCGGCTCCCGACGTTCCTGGAACGCCTCCGCGCCGCCGCCACCGCGCCCGTCCCCGTCCTGCCCGAAGGCGATCCGCTGCGCTTCCACGACTTCCTGCCGGAGCCGAACCCCACCGCCTGTTCGACAGCCTCGCACGTGGCGGCCTGGGGCTGGCCGAAGAGCTTTCCTCCCACGTCGCCGCCCAGGGCCGCCTGCGCGACGACCTGTATGTCAGCCGCGTGCCCGAGGTAATCCTGCGCGGCCAGGTCCTCCTGACCCGCCTCCCCGCCCCGCCCCTCTACGGTGACCCCCAGGCGTTCCGGGCGGCCCTGCGGCACTTGGTCTTTTACGCCGACGCCCAGGAGACGGTTGGGGAATACCGCGAGCAGCCCACCAACATCAACGCCCGCCGTGTCCGGTTGCAGTTCGGCTTCAGCGCCCACCCACTTCTCGTCGCCCCCAACACGGTCTTCCAGCCGCGCGTCTCGGTCTCCACGAGCGGCTACAGCGGCAGCAAGAGGGCCTACCGCTACAATCAGCTCGCCCTGGCCGCGAACCACTATTTTTCGGACCTGACAGCCGTGGGCGTCCAGTTCCTCGCCAGTACCACGAGCGGTGACTCGCCCTTCAACTTCGATGTCCTGGACACCTCGCGCGAGCTGGACGTCCGCCTCCAGACCGGCAGCCGGCAGCTCATCACGGCGGGCCAGGTGCGCTATGACCTGTCGCGCCACTCGGTCATTGACTACCAGATCGCCGTCGCCCCTGCCCTGGGCGGCTTTACCCCCGTCTTTTCCTACAACTTCCGCACTCGGACGCTTGGGCTGGGCGCCGAGATCAAGGGTATCACGTTCTGACACTTTCCAGCTGGGAATGAAAAACCATGAAGAATAACCAATGCCTCCGCCTGGCCGCTTCAATCGCGCTGGCGTCTCTTCTCCTGGGAGCGCGCCTGGCATCCGCCGATGTCGTCGCCCCCGCCGAGTCCACCATCGGGCCAGTCTATGCCGACGCCCCCGAACTGGCGGCGGCGGACGGCATGCCGCGGGGCGTCGTCCACGTCTTCGCCATGAGTTCGGCCGACAGCAAGATCTTCCCCGGTATCGCCAAGGGCCGGCCCGGCGTGGTCCCCTATGAGCGCCGCGTCGCCGTTTATGTGCCCGCACAATACGTCCCCGGTACGGCGGCCCCGTTTCTCGTCGTGCAGGACGGTCTGGGCTACCGCGACGTCGTGACGCGCGCCCTCGACGCACTGATCGGGCAGCGCCGCCTGCCCCCGATTGTCGCCGTCTTCATCAACTCGGGCGGCGGCGACGCCCAGGGCAGCGAGCGCGGTCTGGAATACGACACGCTCTCAGACGCCTACGCCCGGTTCGTCGAAAGTGAAGTTCTGCCGCGCATCACCAGAGATTATCAAGTCGCTTTCACCGCAGACCCCGAAGGCCGGGCGGCGATGGGCGGAAGCTCAGGCGGCGCGGCGGCCTTCACGATGGCCTGGTTCCGGCCGGACCTGTACCGGCGCGTGCTGACCTACTCGGGCACCTACGTCAACCAGCAGTCGCCGGAGAACGCCGCCACGCCGCACGGGGCGTGGGAGTACCACGAGCATCTGATCCCGCAGGCGCCCCGAAAGCCCTTGCGCGTCTGGATGGAGGTCGGCGAACACGACAACGGCGCGAACCGGGACGAAGCATCACTGCACAACTGGGTGCTGGCAAACCAGCGCATGGCGGTGGCCCTGAAGGCCAAGGATTACCCGTATCGGTACGTCTATGCCCTCGGGGCGGGCCATGTGGACGGCAGGGTGACGCACCAAACGCTGCCCGGCGCTTTGGAATGGCTGTGGCAGGGCTTTCCAAGAAAATAAGCGGGTAAATAAGCAGGCAATAGTACCAGCGCCCTCGTTCGGGTATACTCTCGATCAGGAGGACGAATAACATGCAAGCGTATTGCGTCAAGTGTAAAGAAAAACGCGAAGTGAAGGACCCGGTGGCCGTCACGATGAAGAACGGCAAGCCGGCTACACAGGGTATCTGCGAGACGTGCGGCACCAAGGTCTTCAAGATCGGCGCCCACGAGAAGTAGGGAGATGGGTCCGGGGGCGAGCCTCCGGACCTTCTTTCTTGGCGGGTAGGGCCTTGTTGACAAGGCGCAATAGTCGTGTCAGAATCTCTGCAATGATCAGCCCCGCTAACCGCCCCATCTCCGTCAAGCGCAAGAGGGCAGTCGCCCCCCATCTCTATGTCAAGACTGTGTTAAGCGCGGCTGCATTGGCAGTCGCCTTTTTTATGCCCGCGCCGGCCACCCGCCGCCCACATCCCGCCCCTACACCTATTGCGGCTCCCCCGACCGCCGTGGCCCTGCCGCCCGGCAGCGTTGACATGGTCAACCCACAGTCGGCCCTCCTCGTCACCGAGGACCGCAAGAAGGGTGTCCCGTTCATCCTGATTCAAGGGGGTGGGGGCGCAGACGCGCCGGTCCGTCCTGCGCTGCGGCGTGGACAGTCTGGTGCGAAAGGCCGGGGCGCAGGCGGGGGTGAATGGGACCTTCTTCGCGGACGCTCGGGTCGCGGGGACCGACAATGTCCTGATCGGGCCGTCTCTGTGCGGCAACGAGGCGCAGGCCGTATTCAACCGGGAGGACAACGCCAAGGCGCTTGCGGGCAGGCCGCTTGTGCTGCTGTCGCCGGGCCGGACCCGCATCCTCCCTTATGACCCGGAAGCGATGGCGGACCAGCCCGCCCTGGCTGCCCGCCTCCCTGGCCTGACGGACGCTTTTCTGGGGGGGTCTGGCTGGTCCACGAGGGCGCCGCCGCCGATGGTGCCCGGCTCGACGGGTTCCACGTCCACGACGCTGAAGACCCGCGCCGTCGCGCCTTCTTCGCGCTGATGCCCGACGGCCGGCTCGCCCTGGGCGCGACCACTTATGTCGCTACTTCCGCCGAACTCGCCCGCGCCCTGTCGGCGGAGGGCGTCCAAGAGGCCGTTCTGCTCGATTCCGGGTTCAGCACGTCCCTGGTGTATGGCCGCAAGATCCTGGTGACGGGCCACACCTCGCCCGGCATCCCCTCCCGCCCCGTCCCTCATGCCTTGATCTTATTTGGGAAGCCTGGGAAGCGGCGGGTGCTGACGGCGTCTGATCCTACCCCCGGCGCAAGCGCCGACCCCTCCCTG
>JANOOM010000658.1:0-1931 GCA_031421335.1 Armatimonadota bacterium | reverse complement strand
CCAACTCGAACATCGCGACGCGCTTCTCGGGCGCATCGTCGCCGGTCAGGGCGTCCAGCAGGCCACCGGGCGCCGCCTTACGCAGGGTTGGGAAGCGTTCCAGCGCGGCATAGGCGGTTGCGGCGACGTGGACGCAGGCGGGCGCCTGGCAGGTGCAGCGGCTGTTGAGCACGACGCGGTTGCCGGACGGCTTGGGGTCCAGCGTCACGGTCTGCCGGGTCCCGGCCTGGTCCACGGTGGCCGTCACGGTGTCGCCGGCCAGCCCGACCTCGACCGCGCCGATCAGCAACAGGCTGCGCCCGCGCGTCAGGGTGCGGGCGTCGAAGATACGGCCGAGATCGTCCGAGGAGAACGGCGTGGGCATCGGGCAGCAATTCCTTGGGGCGCGGTGCGCGCGGCGCGGCAGTCTAGCGGATTACGCCAGACGATGCGCGCCCTTTAGCCAAGCGTTGCCAAAAGGGCTGCGTTGTCCGGCTCCCTCTCCCTCCAGGAAAGGGTTGGGGTGAGGGGGCGGGCAAGCACCGTCGTCCCGAGTAGGAGCGCCAGGCTGCTATAAGCCTCGGTTTGCGCCGCAAGACCCCCTCACCCCGGCCCTCTCCGGGAGGGAGAGGGGGCAGATATCAGCCCAGCGCGGCGCGGACGTGGGCGTGGTAGTCCACGTCGGGCACCGGGCCGACCAAGGAGATCGTCGGGTTGCTAGCGACCAGGCTGCGCGCGGCGGCGGTCACGTCGGCCATCGTCACGGCCTCCACCCGCTGCATCGCGTATTCGGGCGTCTGTATCTCGCCGTGCTCGAACAAGCTGCCGGCGATGCCTTGGGCCAGGCTGAACGGACGCTCCTTCGCCGTGGCAAGGCGGACCAGCAGGCCGTTCTTGGCGCGGGTCATGTCGGCCTCGGTCACGGCCTGGGTCATCTTGACCAGCTCGCCGCAGGCGACTTGCAGCAGCTCGTCCACGTGCTTGGCCGTCGTGCCGGCCTGCATGACCAGTTCCCCGTGATCGACACCGTGGTCGCTGAATGCACCGACGCTGTAAACCAGGCCGCGCTTCTCCCGCACCTCCTGGAACAAGGGGCTGCTCATGCCGCCGCCCAGGGCGCGGGCCAGGACCTTGTGGGCATAGACGGCCGGGTCCGTCTCCGGCACGGATTGCAGGCCCAGCAGGATCGTCACCTGCTCGAAATCCTTCTCGGTGTTGCGAACGCCGCCACCGGTGTAGCGGGCGGGCACGACCTGCACCGGGGTCTTGCGGCTGGGCAGCTTGTCGAAGTGGACGGCGACCATGCCGACGAATGCCTCATGCTCGAAATCGCCGCAGCCGACGACGACCATGTTCTCGCCGAAGTAGTTGTCGCCAACGAACCCGGTGAAGTGGTCGCGCGTCACCTGCTCGATCAGCTCGGCCCGGCCCAGGATCGGGCGGCCGATGCTCTGGCCGGGATAGGCGGTCAGGCCGTATCCATCATAAGCGACGCTGGACGGGCTGTCGGTCGCCCGGCGTATCTCCTGCAGGATGACGCCCTTCTCCGTCTCGATGTCCTTTGGCTCGAACACCGAGTTGCACAGCACGTCGCCGATGATGGCGACGGAGCGGTCGATGGTGCCTTTCAGGCCCGTGACGAAGTAGCACGTCGTCTCGTGCGAGGTGTAGGCGTTCACGTTGCTGCCCAGCACCTCGATCTCGGCGCCGATCTGCAATGCGCTACGGGTGCGGGTGCCCTTGAACGCCATGTGCTCCAGGAAATGGGCGATGCCGTTGTTCGCCTCCGTCTCGTTGCGGGCGCCGGCCTTGATGAAGGCGGCGACGGCGGCGCTGTCGAAGCCGGGCAGGTTGACGGATACGACCCGCAGGCCGTTGGGGAGGGTCGTCTGTTCGATGTTCATATGAGGCATGTAGGGTTGGTGCGCGCGGAGTGCAAAAGCGAATCTTGC
>JANOOM010000657.1:0-13002 GCA_031421335.1 Armatimonadota bacterium | reverse complement strand
CGTCGCGGCGCGCGGACGGGCCAGAACGACCGCTTGTACCAGTAACCTGCGGCAGCTACATCTCGCGCTCTCGCTGTATGTGGCCGATGATGGCGGCTATTTGCCCCCCTACTACACGGGGATCGGCCGCCAGATCACGCGGGGCGATGGGACAACTTTCATCCTGCCGGATCAAAGCGAAGACCTCACGGCGAGCGTCGCGCCCTATATCCAAGCGGCTGACGTTTGGTTCTGTCCCAGCGATCGGTTCGCCCGCCAAGACTCTGCGGTGGGTGGCCGCGATTTCAACAATCGCTTCACCAGCTATCACTACGTCGCCGGAGTCGTTTACAGGCAAGGCGTTCCCTATCCCGTGCGTTTAGACACACGGGACCCGGCGACATTCCCCTTGCTGACGGACCACAAATCAGGCACTGTGCTTGACTGGCCGCCTGCGACTGGGCCGGGGCCATATTCGCACGACGGGAGGTTTAACATGCTCTATCGAGATGGGCATGTTAAGCTCCGAGGCTGGGCGGACAGAGACCCCTGACACTAAGATGTTCGCGATGACGATGAACGAAGGAGATATAAGACAGACATGAAGATCGGTATGCTGACTGGCGGCGGTGACTGCCCCGGCTTGAACCCAGCTATTCGCGGGGCCGTCCTGCGCCTGCTGGACTACGGCGACGAGGTGATCGGTTTTACCCAGGGCTGGAAGGGCTTGGTCGAAGGCAACACGGAGCCGCTGACGCTGGAACGGGTCGAGGGCATCATTGACCAGGGCGGGACTATTCTGCGCTCATCGCGCACCAACCCGTTCGCGGCAGGCAAAGAAGCCCAACTCGAAGCCGTTTTGGCGAATATCAAGAAGTTCGAGCTGGATGCGCTCATTGCCCTCGGCGGCGAGGACACGCTGGGCGTCGCTTCCAAGCTCTACACACAGCATGGGGTTAAGACCGTCGGCGTCCCCAAGACGATGGACAACGACCTGAGCCTCACCGACTACACGTTCGGCTTCGATTCGGCGGCCTCGGTCGCCCTCGACTCCATTGACCGCCTGCGCGACACGGCCAAGTCCCACGACCGTGTCATCGTCGTCGAGATCATGGGCCGGCACGCCGGCTGGATGGCCCTCTGGTCGGGCGTCGCGGGCGGCGCGGACTGGGTCCTCATCCCCGAAGTCCCCTTCGACATGGACGCCATGTGTACCCACCTGAAAGCAAACTACGCCCGCGGCAAGACTTATGGTGTCGTCGCCGTCAGCGAGGGCGTCGAGATCCCCGGCGCGCAGAAGGCTGATGACGCCGCCCTGGACGCCTTCGGCCACCACCAGCTCGGGGAAGTCGGTATCGGACCGGCCGTCGCCAAAGAGATCGAGAGTCGGACCGGCATCGCCACCCGCAGCGCTGTCCTGGGCCATGTCGTTCGCGGCGGCTCGCCCACGCTCTTCGACCGCATCCTGGGTACACGTGTCGGCATCAAGGCCGCCGAACTCGTCCACCAGGGCGACTTCGGTAAGATGGTCGCCTTACAGGGCACCGACGTCGTCGCCGTCCCCATCCAGGACGCCGTCAAGCAGTGGAAGCTCGTTCCGCAGGCACTCTACGACGAGTTCTTCACGACCTTCAACAAGTAGCCTCGGCTGCGTAAGGGCGCGATTTATCGCGCCCTTATTCTCCCCTCGCCTCTGAGACCCCTATGCCCTTCGACATCATCACACTGGGCGAGGCCCTGATTGACCTGCCCGCCACCCAGTCTGGCGTCTCGCTCGCCGACGCGCCCGGCTTCGCCAAGGTCCCCGCTGGAGCGCCCGCGAACGTCGCCGTGGTCGCCGCCAAGCTCGGGTTGGCGGCGGCCTTCCTCAGTAAAGTCGGCGATGACCCCTTCGGCGAGTGTATCATCAGAACCTTTGCTGAACTGGGCGTGGACACCGCCCGCGTCATCAAAGACAAGGCCGCCCGGACCGGCCTCGCCTTCGTTTCCGTCATGCCCGACGGCAGCCGCGACTTTTTGTTCTACTTCGACCCCGCCCGTGACCTCGCCCTGCGCCCCGACGAGCTGGACTTTGACTGGCTTGACACGACTCGCGCCCTCCACTACGGCAGCATCTCCCTGATCTCCGAGCCGAGCCGCAGCGCGACGTTGGCCGCCGCCGGACACCTGATCGCGGCGGGCCGGGCCGTCTGCTCCTACGACCCGAACCTCCGGCCCCGGCTCTGGCCGGACGCCAAGGCCATGCGCGGCGGCGTCATGCTTGGCTTCACTGTCGCCGACGTGGTGAAGATCAGCGTGGACGAACTCTTATTCTTAGTCCCCGATGCCCCCGATGAGGCTGCCGCCGTCGTCACGCTGATGCAGGAGTACCCGATGCGGCTCATTGCCGTCACGGAAGGCGCCGAGGGTAGCCGGGGCTACACCCGAGGCGGCGCTTTCGCCGACGCGCCCGGCTTTGAGGTGGATTATTTGGATGCGACCGGGGCGGGGGATGCCTACGCGGCGGGTCTGCTGGCCTTCCTGCTGCGTCTGGGGCCGGACGCGAACGCCGCGCTCAACGACTTCGGCCCGCACTTGCCGGACGCCCTCCGCTACGCGAACGCCTGCGGCGCACTCGCGACGACCTATTTAGGCGCAACGCCGCACGGCCTGACGCCGCCCTCGGTGCGGGCACTCCTGGAGACGACAACATGATCACGATTGACTTTGCGGGGAAGAATGCGCTGATTACGGGTGGGACGCGCGGCATCGGACGCGCCATCAGCCGCCGCCTGGCCGAAGCGGGCGCGAACACCACCGCCATCTGGCGCGGCGATGAAGCGACCGCGCGGGAGTCGCTCGCCGAGCGGCAGGCGTTCGGCCTGGGGACGCACCGGAACTACCAGGCGGATATCGGCGAGGAGGCCCAAATAGACGACCTCATCGCCCACTTCCGGGCCGATCACGCCGACGGCTTGGACCTACTCATCCTGAACGCCGGCATCGGCCTGGGCGGTAAGGTAACGGAGATCGAGCCGGCCCAATGGCGCCGGATGCTCGATGTCAACCTCGGCTCGGCCTTTCTGCTGACGCGCGGCCTGATCCCGACCATGCGCCGGGGCGGCTCGGTCGTCGCCATCAGCAGCGGCTCGGGCCACGATCCCATTCCCGGTCTGGCCTTCTACGGTGCGTCCAAGGCCGCCCTCAACATGTTCATCGCCGATCTGGCCCAGGAAGTCGGCCCGGCGGGCATCCGTGCCAACGTCGTCTCGCCCGGCGGCACCGACACGAAGTTCCAGCAGAACGCGCCCTCGCCCGCCGTCAAGCAGGATAGCGCCGCCCACAACGCCATCGGCCGCACCGGCGTCCCCGACGACGTCGCCGGCGCCGTCCTGTTCTTATGCAGCGACTTCGCCGGCTTCATCACCGGCCAGGCCCTCCGGGTGAATGGGGCAGCGCTGTAGGAACCCACCCCGCCGCTTCGCGTCGCCCCTCCCGAGGCTTTGTTGGGGCGAGACAGTCAAGAGAGCCTCTTGATTGGTCCTGTTAACCACAACACCCAACACTCATCCCTCCTCACCTTCCAACAACCTTCTCAGCCCACCCTCCCGTCTCACCCCAACAAAGCCTCGGGAGGGTCGACGCGAAGCGGCGGGGTGGGTCACTCCTTCATCTTCGGCGCCGCCGCCGGCTTCGCCCCCACCGGCCCCTTCGCGATCTCTGACAGCGTCACCAGCGAATACCCGTGCGCCCGCAGGGCGGCAACCAAACCCGGAACCGCCGCCGCCGTCACATCCGGCCCGTTGTGCAGCAGCACGATGGCGCCCGGCCGGATGTGCTGCATCACATACTGGGTCAAGGCCGAAGGCGAGCCGACGTCTTCTGCGTGCAGCGCGTCCACGGTCCAGTATGCCAGTGACAGGCCATAGCTCCGGGCGAGGTGCTGCACCGAAGCGTTCGCGTTGCCGCCCGGCGGCCGGAAGAAGTGCGGCTGGTGGCCTGTCATGGCCTGGATCAGAACGCTGGTCCGCAGCATCTCGGCCTCGGCCACTGAGGGGATCACCAGGTTCATGTTCGGGTGCGTGTACGAGTGATTTTCCACTTCATCGCCCCGCTCCGTCATCCGCCGCAGGAGGCCCGGCGCCTGCTCCGCCCGCGACCCGACCACGAAGAACGTGGCTGGGGCGTGTACCTTCTCCAAGGCGTCTAAGAGGGCAGGGGTCTTCGCGGGGTTCGGGCCATCGTCGAAGGTCAGTGCGACCTGTTTCCGGCTGGCGCTCCCCATCCACAGAATGACCGGGCGGATGAGCGCGACGCGCGTCCCGACCGGGGCGGAGAAGCCAAACAGGGCGCGGGCGAAGCGCCGCCCGTCCTTGTAGCTCGGGTCCAGCGCGGCGGCGTTCGCGAGGTGTGTGTCCCCCCCGCTTCGGTCCCCGGCGGCAAAGTCCGCCTGCGCCAGTGTCCACTCCGCCACCTTGCGGCAGGGCCGCAGCCGCAGCAGGTTCCACAGCCGCGTCTCCAGCACCCCCGTCGCCGCGTCCCCCTCTGCCTGCCGCGTCACGGCGGCATTCTTGTTCGTCACCCGTACCGTCACCGTCTCCGTGTGCAGCGTGTCCCCGTTCGCGTTCATCGCGTCCACGCGGACCGTGTGGGTGCCGTTCGCCACCTTCAGCGTGTCCCAGGTGTAGGTGTAGGGGGCCTGGTTGACTACGGCCACTCCCTGGCCGTCAATGGAGAACGAGATAAATGCTGTCTGCGCGGGGATGTCCGCCGGCGGGCGCAGGCCCACCATGCCCCAACAGGTGAGTACCGTCCCCGTCTTCCGGGCGGCCTCCGCCATGCCCCCGCCGAGCCGGTCCGCGTACATCTGCCGCAGCTCCGGCTCGACGACGGCTGGCTCCAGGGGCGCTTTCTCCTCGAACAAAGGCCGGACGCCGTCGTCCTCCCGGACGCGTGGCACACCGCTCGGCGTCGCAAGAAACTTGGTCAGGAGGGCCGCCCCTGCCTTTGGGTCGGCATGATAAGTCGCCAGCGCAGCGACTTCCAGCCGCGTCGGGTCGTCTGCCGCGTTGTCACTCCCCGCAGTCGCCAGTGCCCCTGCCGCGTCCCCTTGGAGCAGTTGAACATAGGCCCGCGCGGTTGCGATGTCGCCCACCTGTGCCGTGCTCAGACCCGGCTTCCGTTCCGCCTGCGTCAAGCTGTCCCGCGCCACATCCAACTTCGACGCCAGCAGCCCGCAGAGTGCCTGTCCATACAGTGTGGTCGGGTCGTGAGAAGCCTCAGCGGCCCGCGCCCAATCCGCCTGGGCGCGGCCCAGGCTGCCCACATACAGCGCCGTCGTCCCGCGCAGTTCATACGGCAGGGCCGAGTCGGGGTAGGCCGTGACTAGCCCCTGCGCCGCGTCCGCCGCCTCCCCGTACCGCCCCGATTCCAGCAGGTGCAGCGTGTAGCCCACCTGCGACTCGTAAGCCGCCTTGACGTCCTCCGCCCGCGCTGCTGCCGTCGCCGACAGGCAGGCGAGGGCCGCCCCTAGAATAGTACCAACTCTGGTTTTTCCGCGAAAAGGCATCAGCCGTTGTTCCTCAGTGTTTGTCTTAAAATCGCGCGGGTGTTCCCACGCCCTTTTCATTGACCGCATCCAATGCGCCGGTGGTGGAGGCGTCGCGCTGATCATAGAGCCGAATGACTATCGGTATGAAGGCGTCGCCCTGAATATGCGGCATGAGGTCGTCGAGAGCTTCCATCGGCGTCATCCCGAAACCTTCTTTGGCTCCCGATGTCGCCCGGAGTTTTGCTGTACCCAACTCATCCCCCATTCACAGGCCCACCATTTTTCACACACCCTTCCCTGTGAGGGGAGGGTCGGCGCTTGCGCCGGGGAGAGGAAACCCCTATTGCACCCGACGCTCACAGCGCCTTGCGGACCATCTCCCGGCACACCGGGGCGGCCGCCGAGCGCCCGAACCCGGCGTTCTCCACGATGCAGGCGAAAGCCAATGTCGGATGGTCGGCGGGGGCGAAGCCGACGAACCAGGAGTGCGTCCGGCCCTGGCCCTGGTTGTTTTGGGCGCTGCCCGTCTTGCCGGCCACTGAGGCCGGCAGGCCGTCGAAGACGCCGCTGGCCGTGCCGCCGGGGCGCGTGACGGCGGCCAGCATTTGCTGCATTTGGGCGGCCTGCTCCGGCGCCATCGCTAATGTCCCCACGCCGGATTTGTCGGGTGCCTTCACGAAGGAGAGAGGCAGCAGGCGCCCATTGTTCCCGACGGCTTGGGCGACGCGCGCCATTTCCAGCGGCGTCACCTGCACCGCACCTTGGCCGTAGGCGCAGTCCGGCAGGTCCGCGCCGATCTTCGCGATGGGGGGCAGGTGGGCCAAGCCGAACTGCCCGTGACCCGTCTGGTACAGGGCGTCCGGCCCCAGGTCAATACCCAGGTGGGCGAAATAAACGTTGCAGGAGACCCGCAAAGCCTTCGCCATGTCCGTCGCGCCGTGCGGCACGAAGCCCTCCTCGTCGGTGATCCTGCGCCGCGAATAATTGTGGCCGCCGAAGTGCCAGGCGACGTTCGTGTCCGTGTGATTGCAGGTGACGACCGTACTCCCCAGGCCGTGCGCCAGACCCGCCGCGCTGGTGATGATCTTGAAGGACGAGCCGGGTGGATACAGGCCGCTCAGGGCGCGGTTGAAGGCCGCCCCGGCGGGCTGCTTCTGCAATGCATCCCATTCCTTGGGCGTCAGCGCGGCGGGGTCAAAGGTCGGCAGGGAGGCCAGGGCCAGCACTTCGCCGGTGCCAACGTTCAGCAGGACAGCCGCCCCTCTGTTCTGAGGCCGACCCGTGTGCAGATCTTTCACTTTCGCGGCGTAGGCGTGCAGGGCGTTCGTCGCGGCTTCCTGCAAGTCTTTATCAATCGTCAGCGTCACATCCTGCCCGTGCGGCGTCTGGTGGAAGGGCAGGTTCTGCGTCCGGTAGGGGCCGAGCAGGTCGGCGTAGCTTTGGAACCCGCGCAAGCGGTCGTTCCGGCCCAGAGCATTTCCAGGTGATGTTGGCTTCTCGACGGCCCACACAAGGAGGGCGCAGGCCGCGCCGCCGGGGTAGACGCGCGCCTGCCCGGCGGGACATAGCAATGTCGTCTGTCCCGGCTCGTCGCCGGTGAGCGGCCGACGCGCCAGTACCTGCCCTTTGCGGTCCTTGATCGCGCCGCGCGGGATGCCCGAAGCATAAGCCAGGAGGCGCGGGTTGATGTGGGCGGGCAGGAGGGCGCCCGGCTTCGTGTCCCGGTCGGGGGTTTTGAGCCGCCTCGTGGCGATGTCCACGTCGTGGATGCCCTGTACGTCAAACAGCCGGACGACCCCGACGCCGAGCAGCAGGTAGGCCGCGCAGCCGACGGCCAGCACCCGCGCCGCCCGCGACCACTCGAGCGGCGCTCGGTCTATGGCTGTTGACGGCAGTGTCTTACCCGAAAGGTGCAGCAGCAGCCCGACGGCGAAGAACGAGGCCACCAGCGACGAAGCCCCAAACGAGACGAACGGCAGCGTTACGCCCGTCAAAGGCGTCAAGCCGGACACACCCCCAAGAATGATCATGGCCTGGAAGCCGAGCAAAAGCGTTAACCCCGCCGCCAGCAGCCGGTCGAAGTCTGTCACGGCCCGGCGCGCGATGTGCAGGCCCCGCGCGATCAGCAGCGCGTACACGGCCAGCAGCACCAGGGCGCCGACCAGGCCCATCTGCTCCCCATAAGTGGCGAAGACCGAGTCCGAGCCGGCTCGAGGCACGAACTCGGGCCGCCCCAACCCCAGCCCGCTGCCCCACAGCCCGCCCGTCGCCATGCCCCAAAGCCCCTGCGCGAGCTGCGCCCCGTTGCGGTCCGGGTTGTCCCATGGGTGCAGCCACATCGTCACCCGCGTGGCGAAGAACCCGAAGTGCAGCGCGTAGCCCGCCCCCGCCAGCAGCAGCAGCAGGACGGTCCCGACGAGGGGATACACGATGCGCCGCGTGGTCAGATACAGGAGTGTCAAGAAGACCCCGAACAGCAGCACAGCCGGCCCCAGGTCTTTGACCAGTAGGAATAGGCCCAGGCAGAAGGCGTAAACGACGGCAAGCGGCCCGAAATCGGCCAGCCGAGGCAGGGCGGCCTTGGCGTCCCCGAGTGACCCCTGCCGCTCGGCCAGGTACGAGGCCACGAACAGCACTAAAAGTATTTTGATGAACTCAACGGGTTCCACGCCGAACAACTGGATGTGGATGCCGCCCGGCCCGTGTCCCAGCACCAACAGTCCCAGCATCAGCAGCACGGCCGCCCCGGCGTAGGCGTACTTATACCGGCGCAGCGGCAGCCGCCCGAATGGCCGCGTCAAGGGCACCAGCAGGGCCAGCATCCCGTAGAGCGCCACGCCCCACACCTGCCCCGTGAAGGCGAACGTGTCCCGGTAGGGGTCCTTGACGCTGTAGACCATCATCAGCCCCAGCCCGGACAGCAAGGCCGCGAACGGCAGCAGGAAGGGGTCGGCAGTCGGCGCGGACTTACGCAGGACGCCGTGGACCAGCCACCAGACCAGCAAGAACGCCGCCGCGCCGACCCAGAACAGGCGCGAAACGTCGGCGGGCGTCCGCGCGACGAACTTGTCATCAATGTCCGCCGCTGACACGCCCTTCAGCGCCCTCGCGTGTCGCAGGCTGTAGACGGACGACCAGCCGCGCCCACGCGCCGACACCAGCGCCCGTGCCGTGTCTGGCCCGACCGCGAGCGCCTGGGCGATCTGCCCCGCCGTCGCCACATTGATATTGACCGCCAACGCAGGGTAGTCGGTCGCCGCCTTCTTGCCCCCGTAGACCAGGGCCAGCCCGAAAAGGAGCACGACCTGGACGGCCAGCAGCAACAGAAACTCGGTTTTGCGCTTGTCAGATTTCATAGCAGGAACACGGTCATTATACCAGAAGGGTACAATGGAGAAATGGACACGCTCGCCCGGAAGATCACCGACTTCATCCAAAACCCGCCCGCCGCCGATGCGGGCACTGCGTTTGAGACGCTTGCCCTGGCGCTGTTCGCCAGGCAGTACGAGTCCTGCGCGCCCTACCGCCGTCTGTGCGACGGTTCGCACCGGACGCCCAGCACGGTAGGGCGATGGCAGGACATTCCTGCCGTCCCCGCCCAGGCCTTCAAAGTCTATGACCTCTCCTGCGTGCCGATGTTTCAGACCGTCGCCGTCTTCCACTCGTCGGGGACGACGGGGTCACAGACCAGCCGGCACTTCTTCGATGCTGATGCTTTGGCCCTCTACGAGGCCAGCCTACGGGCGGGCTTCAGCGCTGCCTTTCCCACCCGCCCACGCCGCCTCTGGGCGCTGACGCAAGACCCTGGAGCCGCGCCCCACTCGTCGCTCTCGCATATGCTGGGGGCGCTTGCCGCTGAGCGGTTCTTCTGGGACGATGACACCGCGCTGGCTCCCGCCCTCGCCGGCCTGACTGAGCCGGTCACTTTGTTCGGCACGGCCTTTTCCTATGTGCAGCTCTTCGACGGCACCGACCAGACCTGGCGCCTACCCGCCGGCAGCCTCGTCATCGAAACCGGCGGGTTCAAGGGCCGGACGCGCGAAGTGCCGCGCGAGGAGCTGTATGCCCTCTTCGAGACCCGCCTGGGCGTCCCCCTTCACGACTGCTACAGCGAATACGGCATGTCCGAGATGGCCTCCCAGTTCTACGGGCGCGGCCTGGACCCGAGGAAGCGCGGCCCGCACTGGGTCAGGACGCGGGTCATTGACCCAAAGACCGGCGACGACGTCGCGCCCCAGGCGCCGGGCCTGCTGCGCCATTATGACCTGGCAAACTTCAACTCCGTCCAGGCCCTGCAAACGCAGGACAGCGGGACGCTGACGCCGGACGGCTTCGTCCTGCACGGCCGCGCCCCTGACGCCGAAGTGCGGGGCTGTTCACTGACGGTGGAAGAATTATGGACGAAATAGACGATGTCAAGGCGGCCATCGCCCGTCTCCGCCGCCGCCACGTGGATACCCTCGCGATGATGCCGCAGGAGCAGGTCATCCGCCGCCTCGCCGACCTCGGCAGGCGCTGGCGCGACCCGGCTTACCCACTGCGCGTGGAGGCCGAGACATGGCAAGAGCCATTCCCGTTCGCCATGGTGCAGGTCAGCCTCGACGCTCTGCTGGACTCGCTGACCCCACAGGCCCTTTGGGCACTCGTTGACGCCGAAGACGTGCGGGACGCTCAAGGCTACCCGGTCATCGGCCACGTCATCGCGGGCAACACGCCGCTTCTCGCCTGGACCAGCATCATCCGCGCCCTGCTCGTCCGCAGTGCCTCGTTCGTCAAGCTGCCGTCCGGTCCGGCGGCGGAGTGGGCCAAGCTCTTCTGCCAGTCGCTTTTCCAGGTCTCGCCCAATCTGCGCCTTTGTGTCGAACTGGCGGAGTGGCCCGGCGGGACGGCGGAACTTGATGCCGCGCTTTGCGGCGGGGTGGACCTCGTCATGGCACACGGCGGCGACGCGGCGATGCGCGATTTGCGGGCGCTCTGCGTCTCTCACGTTCCTTTCGTCGGCTACGGCCACCGCGTCTCGTTCGGCCTAGTGACGCAGGGGGGCGCAGACGCAGAAGCCGCTGCGGGCTTCGCCAAAGACGTGCTGCTCTATGACCAGGGCGGCTGCCTATCCCCGCAGACCATCTTCGTTGAGGGCGCTTGGAAAGATGCCCTGGCCTTCGCCGGGATGCTCGCGGAGGCCTTGCCCACTGCGGCGGCGCGCTACCCGCTGCCAGTCCGGGCCGAGCGCGCGGGAGCGGCCGTGCGCGAAGCGCGCGAACTCGCGCTGATGGGGGAGGGGAACCAAGTCTGGGAGGGTGATGCTCTGCGCTGGACCGTCATCGCCCGACCGCAGGCCGTCTTCGCCCCGTCACCGACGTTCGGCGTCGTCTCTATCCAGCCACTCTCGACGCTTGAAGACCTGCCGGAAGCCTTGGCGCCCATGGCCGGGTACTTGCAGGGCTGCGCGGTGGCCGGCATGGAAGCCGGTTACATTCCGGGCGCTTCCTACCTCTGCAAGCCGGGCCAACTTCAGGCCCCGCCCCTGTCATGGCGGCAGGATGGTCGGGACGTCCTGCGCGCCCTGACACCGGCCCGCCCCTACCGTGCCGATGGCAGCACGACGACCCGCGTTTCGGCAGGCAGTGTGCTTGGCGAGACTTCCAGCTCCGAGGAAGGGTGGTGGTCGATCTGAGCCGGGTCGAACAAGGCCAGAAGATCGTCCACGGGCCGCAGGTTCAGATTGATCTTGCCGTTCTGGTAATGCATCGGGATGACGATTTTTGGCCGGATCAAGTCAATCGCCGCTTTCAGGTCCAGCACCGGCACCGTCGGCGGCCCGCCGGTCACGGCCAGGAAGACATCCACGCCTTTGATTGGCTCCACTTCGTCGGCCGTCAGCCCATGGCCCAGATCTCCCGAGTGGCAGACCGATACGCCGTCCAGCGTGAAGTAGGGCATCGAGACGGGGACGTCGCGGGCGGGCGACTCCCAGACCTGCACCGCCCGGAAACGGACGCCGTGTGCTTCGATGCCTTCTGGCATCATGGAGAGATCCAGCCCGTTCAGCCGCATGGGGTTGCCCACCGCCGCCTCCCAATGGCTGTGATATTTTGGGTTGAGGTGGCTGACCAGCACGACGTCGGCCGGCGTGTCGATCGGCAGATAAGTGCCCACATCGGGGGCGCGGTAGGGGTCCAGCAGCACGCGCAGTGTCTCCGTTTGGAGCAGAAAAGCGGCGTGGCCGAGCCAGGTGATTTTGAGACTCATGGTGCCCTAGGGTTTCCTCACCCAAGCATATTTTCCTGCATTTTCTGGTATAATCAGCCGATAATCGAATCCCACACTGATTTTCGGTCTCAATATCGCGGGAGCTACCTAATCTTTTGAATGCCGCCCAACTCACCATCACTCAGCGCCAGGATACCAAGGGCGCCTTGATCGAGGCCACTGGGGAAGTAGACCTGACAACTGCCCCCCAGCTCCGTGAGGCTCTGATGGCCGCCATCGGCGGCGCGGAAAAGTCACCGGTCATCGTGGATCTGAGCCATGTGGACTTCATTGACAGCGCGGGCCTGGCACTGCTGGTGGAAGCACGCAAAAAGCTCGCGCCGCAGGGCCGCGCCCTGAACGTCCTTCTGACACCCAGCCGCCAGCCTGAGCGCGTCCTGAAGCTCGGCCGATTCGACACCATCATGATCCTGGCTTACAGCCTCAGCGAGCTTTAAACGACCTATGGCAAAAGAACAAGTGCGTATCACTGGCACCGGGGCGGCCACCCAAGGCCAGACCGGCGAAGAGGCCCAGGGCCTGGCCGAAGGCGTTACCGCCCCCGGCTACATTGACCCCATCGTGGGCCGCGTCGCTCACCGGGACGTGATCGGCTACTACGGCTTCCCTCTGATCCGAAAAGGCGAAACGGTCACGCGCGAGATTCTCGCCCGTGGCCTCAGCATGTCCCGCCTGTTCGAGCTGCAAGCCGCCACCGAAGAAGAGTAACCCCGCACGACGATGACGATCCGACTATGACCATGAACGAACGCGACTATCAGCAGCCTTCCAGCGCAAGCGGTGTTGCCGCCGCCCTCCTCCTCGGCCTCCTCGCGGGCGCCGCCGCCCTGCTCCTCGCCACCAAGCCGGGACGGCAGTTTCTGGAGCAATTCTCGGATCGCACCGAGGAGTGGAAAGCGCAGGCCGCCGCTGCCGTCGCCGCTTCGCGCGAAACCCTGGTCAGCTCGGTCGAGGCCGAAACGCTCCCCGCCTCCGACAGCAGTTCGGGCCGCGTCCGCGAATACCTCTGATTTCCCCCGCCAGTGATCACCTGCACTTCCTTCTGACATCGGCCGTCGCTGCTATCACCCTCCTTCTCGTCCTGACCGTATTAAGCCCGCCGCAAGCACCCCTGCTTGAGGCTTTATTGGGGTTAGCGGGGCGTTAGGCGGGCTTCCCAAAGGCCCCCGAAACAGAGGCTTTAGGGTTTTATTGGGGTAGCCCGAGCGAAGTGAGTTCGGCTT